>CALQHT020000079.1 GCA_943330455.2 Nitrosovibrio sp. Nv4
AAGCCCCGCCCACCTCACCCCCGAACCTTATACCAAGGGTGCGGCAACCCAGGCGTCTTCACCCGCAACGTATAGACAGACGTGCTGGCGGTAAACAACAGCGTCCGCAGATCCGGCCCACCGAACGCAATATTGGCACAGACTTCCGGCGTCTCGATAATCCCGATCAGTTTGCCATCCGGCGCAAACACCCAGGTCCCGGTCGTTCCGGTGCAGAACACCCGTCCCGCCGCATCCACTTTCATTCCGTCCGGCACGCCGTTGGTCTTGGCATGCGACATATCGGCGAAAATCCGCCGCCCGGTCGCCTGACCCGCCGCATTTAAATCGATCGCATGGATGTATTGCGCCCAGCGGGTGTTGGCGACGTAAAGAGTCCGCTCGTCTGGCGACAGCGCCAGGCCGTTCGGATACTCGAACGGCACCACCATGGTCAGCGAATCATCCAGCCCCACCCGATAGATCGCGGCATGTTCCTGCTCGCGGTCCTTCATCGGCACCCGCAACGATGGGTCGGTGAACAGCAACGTCCCGTCGGAGCAGCAGATGACGTCATTCGGGCGGTTCAGGCGCTTGCCCTCGAAACGATCGGCGAGCACGGTGACGCGCCCATCCAGCTCGGTCCGCGTCACGCGCCGTCCATCGCCCTCGCAGTTGATCAGCCGTCCTTGCAGATCGAAGGTGGTGCCGTTGCCGCCGGTGGTGGTGCGCACCAGCTCGTGTGGTTTGCCCAGGGTGATCCGGAACAACTTGCTGTCGCGGACATCGGTGAAATAGAAAAACCCGTCCGGATGCCAGAGTGGGCCTTCGGTGAACACGAAGCCGCCCGCCACTTTCTCGAACGCGGTCGTTTCCAGGATGTCAGATAGGGTTTCCATGGTTATCCTCCCGTTTCGGCGCTTCCGGCCGTTGGCAACGGTAATGCGTCGGGCCGGGTGGCGCCAGAGCGGCGGAAACGCCGATTGCAAGGACCGTCCCATCGGCCCTTGATCTGGACCGCCGATTCACCCGACAAACCGGATGCCTGTGCCCGGGTCCGACCCCTGGTATGCGATACTTCCAACAACCCTTACCCCAAGGTGCCGCATGGAACTGATCGACCTCAGCCGAGAGATTTTCCACCGTACCCAGGTGCATCCGTCGCATCCTCCGGTGGTCATGACGGTCTGGAACGACCACACGGAGAAGAAGCACGCCGGCCAGACGGTGTTTTCGTCGAAGGCACTGTCGATCTCGCTGTCTGACCATGCCGGCACGCATGTCGATGCGCCGGTGCATTTCGATCCGCGGCCGGGCGCTGCGTCCATCGATCAGGTGCCGTTGGAGAATTTCTATACCTCGGGCATTTGCCTGGACCTGTCGCATGTGCCGCTGAAACACGCGATCACGGTGCCGGAGATGGAGGCCGCGCTGGCCAAATCCGGGCAGGAAATCCGGCCCCGCGACACCGTCCTGCTGCACATGGGCACCAACGACCGGCTGCTGGGAAAACCCGGCTACCAGCATGATTTCCCCGGTCTGGCGCTGGAATCCGTCCATTGGCTGGCCGACAAGGGCATCGTGATGTTCGGCGTCGAGGCGATCAGCCCGGCCCCGGAAGGTGAGCTGAACTTCCAGGCCCATATCGCCTGTGCGGAACGCGGCATCACCCACATGGAATGCCTGGCCAATCTGGACAAGCTGGTCGGCCGCGGCCGGTTTCGTTTCATCGGTTTCCCGCTGAAGATCCGCGGCGGCACCGCCAGCCCGATCCGCGCCGTCGCGGTGTTCGAGTAAGCGACTGGCCGAACCATCGACCGATGCACCGCCCCCTCGTCATTGACGAGCCTGACACGGCAATCAGCGCTTCAGCTTCATGGGGCGGGTTGCCGGATCAGGCCCGGCAATGGCGGTACGAGGTGGCGCGCCGGTCAATGGTCAGGACCGTTGGCATGACACGTCGGTCAGGCAATATTCCGGCCGCCGTCGACGAACAGATTGGCGCCGTTGATATAGGTCCCGGCCTCCGAGCATAGCAGCAGCGCCGCCCCGATCAGATCGTCCGGGCGACCGAGGCGGCCGGCCGGGATACGCTCGACCAACGCGGCGGCTTCGGTCGCCATCTGGGTCCGGTTGCGTGCCGTCAGGATCGCCCCGGGCGCCAGGTTGTTGACCGTGACTCCCTGCCCACCGAACTGGCGCGCCAGGTTCATCGTCCAGTTCTGCTGTGCCGCCTTGGTGCCGGCATAGACCAGCATGGCCGGATGCGGACGAATCTGCTGCACACTGCCGATCGTCAGCACGCGGCCCCAGCCGCGCTCGCCCATCGGGGGCACCAGTTCCTGCAACAATTCCAGGGTCGTCCGCAGATTGACCGCGATCTGCCGGTCGAAGTGTTCCCGGGTGATCTTGCGGTAATCCTCGGGCAGTTCGATCGAGGCGTTCAGCGCCAGGATATCGATCGGCGCCCAGGCGGTGACCGCGCGGGCCAGGTTGATGCCAGCATCGTCGAGCGCGAAATCCTGCCCGAATGCATCCGCCTGCCCGCCGGCGACTCGGATTTCCGCTACCACCGCGTCCGCGTCCCGGGTTTCCTCCGCGGTGCCGGCGTGGTGCACCGCGACCCGCGCGCCTGCCGCGGCCAGGGTCAGAGCGATGGCGCGCCCGATTTCCCGGCGCGCGCCGGTGACCAGGGCGGTGCGACCGGACAGGCGGAAACTGGCGAACGGGTCTGCGGCGTCTGGCACGGGCTGGCTCCGAATGGCTGTGGTCGGCGGTTCTATGCGACTTTGCGGGCCGCGCCGAGATCAATCCGATTGCGCCGACCGATAAACCAACCGGTCCGAACCATGGCCCGATCGCGTCACCTCACGGTCATCGCCGGGCTTGATCCGGCACCCCCCCCTGCTGTTGAAGCGTGGGTTGCCGGATCAAGCCCGGCAATGACGAGGGGGAGCGGTTCGTCGGTCAATGGTGAGGGCAGTCGGCATAACGGACGCTGAGCATGGCTGGACCATGCACGCCTTCCCGGTCAGGATGGACCAGACGAACGCGCCGGTCATGGCGTGGACCACACAAGAGAGAAGGGAGCGTTGCATGGCTCGCGTGCCATATCTGGATACATCGGACCTGTCGGACGCGGACAAGGACCTGTTGAAGCGTCCCATTTCGCTGCACCGCGCCTTGGTGAACTCCCCCAACGCCGCCCGCGCATTTTCCGGTCTTGGCACCTATATCCGCTACGGCAGCAAGCTGGACCCGCGGTTGCGCGAACTGGCGATCCTGCAGGTCGGCTGGCTGGCGCGCTCACCCTACGAATGGTCGCACCATGTGAAGATCGGCCACGACTTCGGCGTCACCGATGGCGATATCCAGGCGCTGATCGACGACACCGCGGGCAAGGCCACCAGCCTGGACGACATGACCAAGCTGGTGCTGAAGGGCGCGCGAGAGATCACCAACGACGGCGAGATGGCCGCCGCCACCTTCGCCGCCCTGCAAACCGCGCTCGGCAACGAACTGGTGGTCGACCTCACCCTCACGATCGCCTTCTATTGCGCCGTCGTCCGTGTTCTCGGCACGCTGAAGATCGACGTCGAGCCCGACTACATGCCGTATCTGGAACAGTGGCCGCTGCCGGCATAAACCGACCGGAGGCGTAGGGGAGGGCTGGCGCAATGGTGCCGGCCTGTCCCCCCTCCACGCTACTGGCACCCGCGCCCGCCCGTGCGGCGCGCGTGATTTTACCAAAGTGTCACACACTGGCGGCCGGCTGGGCCATATTCCTGCCACCGAAGCTCGCAAGGGCAACGGCAAGGGGCTGGCAGGATGTTGACGATTGAGGGAATCTCCCGCCGCTTCGGTACCAAGGTCGCGGTCGAGAACGTCAATCTGTCGATCGACCAAGGTGCCTTCATCGGGGTGATCGGTCGGTCGGGGGCGGGAAAATCCACCCTGCTGCGGATGATCAACCGGCTGCAGGACCCCAGCGAGGGCCGCATCCTCTATAAAGGTACGGATGTCACAGCGCTGAAGGGCGACGCCCTGTGCGACTGGCGCGCTCGGTGCGCCATGATCTTCCAGCAGTTCAATCTGGTCGGTCGGCTGGATGTCCTGACAAACGTGCTGATGGGCCGGCTGAACCACGTGCCCACTTACCGGTCCCTGCTGCGGCTGTGGACCGAGGAAGACAAGGCCATCGCGCTGTCTGCCCTGGAACAATTCGATATCGGCAATCTGGCGGCGCAACGCGCGGACCGGCTGTCCGGCGGCCAGCAGCAGCGGGTGGCGATCGCCCGCGCTTTGGTGCAGGAGCCGGAATTGCTGCTGGCGGATGAGCCGATCGCCTCGCTCGATCCGCGCAATACCAAAGTGGTGATGGACGCGTTGCAGCGGCTGAACCGGCATTTCGGGATCACCGTGCTGTGCAACCTGCACTCGCTGGACCTGGCGCGCACCTATTGCGACCGCCTGATCGGCATGGCGCAGGGCCGGGTCGTGTTTGACGACGTTCCGGCGGCGCTGACCGATGGGGTCGCGCGCGAACTCTACGGCCTGGAAGCCGGCGACGTGATCGACATGGACGCGGCCCAGATGCCCGATGCCGCCACCCAAGGCGCGGTCGCCGTCGCGGCCTGACCCCCAAACCAACTGCCTGATTCTAGGAGAACCGACATGCTCAGCCGCCGGACGATGACACTTGCCCTCGCGAGCGCTGCCGTGCTGCCCGCGACGGCCTTCGCGCAGGCTGACTGGCGCGCCCAATATCCGGAACTCGTGCTGGCCATCGTGCCGGCCGAGAACGCATCCGGCGTGTCCGACCGTTATGCGCCATTCACCGAATACCTGGCGAAAGCGCTGGGCGTGAAGGTCACCCTGCGAATCGCATCGGACTACGCCGCCGCGATCGAAGGCCAGCGCGCCGGCAACATCCACATCGCCGCCCACGGGCCGGCATCCTATGTGCGCGCCTGGACCGTTACCAAGGGCGGCGTCGAACCCTTCGTCACCACCATCAATTCGGATGGCTCGATCGGCTATTACTCGGTCGCCTATGTGCGGGCGGACGACAAGGCGAAGACGTTGGAGGACCTGAAGGGCCGGAACCTCGGTCTGGTCGATCCGAACTCGGCGTCCGGCAACAACGTGCCGCGTTTCGTCATGAACAAGATGGGCATCGATCCGAACAGCTTCTTCGGCAAGGTCGTCTATACCGGGTCGCATGAAAACGCGGTGATCGCGCTGAAGGGCGGCACGGTGGATGTCGCGTTCAACTGGTGGAACTCCGAGAAGGACTCGAACTTCTCGCGCATGGTCGCCAAGGGCATGGCGAAATACGAAGACGTTCAGTTGATCTTCAAGTCGCCGCTGATCGCCGGCTCGCCCTATGTCTATCTGACCAGCATGCCGCAAGCCCTGAAGGACGCGATCCTGAAGGCCTTCGTCGACGCGCCGACCGCCGATAAGGTCGCCTTCGACAGGCTGTCCGATGGCAAAGACCTGGGCTTCAAGCCGGTTACCCATGCCGACTACGTCACCATGGTCGAGTTGCAGGATTTCGTCGATCAACTCCGCAAGAAGCGTAGCTGAACAGGCATCGGAGACGGGGGCACCTTCCGGTGTCCCCGCCGTTAAAAGGGTCTCGATCCCTATGACCTATGCCCTGACCCGCCTGCCCGACGCGCAGCTAGAGCCGTTGCAGCGGGCCTATGCCGAGGCGATTGCAGCCAAGCGCCGCCAGACCACCCTGGGTGGCGCCATCCTGGTCGCCGTCATCGTCATCAGCGCCTACACCGCCGAGGTTCAGCTCGGCACACTGTTCAAGAACATCGGTGATTTCTTCAACTATTTCATCCGGTTGTTCATTTTCGACAGCGGACCGGACGCCGGCCGCCCGGCCTGGACCGATGTCGGCGAGTGGTTCTGGGGCCTGCGCGACTGGTTGTCTTTGCTGTTCGACACCATCCTGATCGCCTATCTGGCCACTCTGACCGGGTCCGTGGCGGCGTTCTTTGCTTGCTTCCTGGCCGCCAAGAACCTGGGGCCGAACCCCGTGTTGCGCGGCGTGGTCAAGCGGCTGTTCGAACTCTGCCGCACCGTGCCGGAGATCGTGTTCGCGCTGATCTTCGTCGTCGCTTTCGGTCTGGGACCCGTGCCCGGCGTGCTGGCCATCGCCATCCACACGATCGGCGCCAACGGCAAGCTGTTCACCGAAGTTGTTGAGAATATCGACATGAAACCGGTAGAAGGCGCCATTGCATCCGGCGGCACCTGGGCCGAATCGATCCGCTTCGCCGTGCTGCCGCAGGTGCTGTCCAGCTTCGCCAGCTATGCCCTGCTGCGGTTTGAGATCAATGTCCGCGGCGCTTCCGTGATGGGCTTCGTCGGCGCCGGCGGCATCGGCCAGGACCTGATCGAGGCGATCCGCAAGTTCTACTACACCGATGTATCGGCCATTCTGCTGCTGGTCATGGTCACGGTGTTTCTGATCGATACGGGCACCCAGCAGTTGCGCCATTATCTTCTCGGTCGGGATGAATCGCGATGAGCGACGGAATCCGCAATGCAGCTTTGGCCGATATCGCCGGTCTGCGGGCGCGTCATGCCTCGGTTTTCAGCCCCGGGGTGGGCGGCCGAGCGGTCGGGGTGTTGGTGATTGGGGTGGTGGTGGGGCTGCTGGTGGTGGCGGTGGTCCGGCTGGATTTTTCGCTGGCTCGCATGCTGTCCGGCATTGGTGAACTCGGACGGATCGTGGGTCATATGATCCCGCCGGTGCCGCATTCCTTGCCCCAGGCGATGCTGTATTTGCACGCCTTGGCCGAAACCGTTGCCATCGCCTTCCTGGGCACTTTGTTCGGGGCCTTGCTTGCGATCCCGCTGGCCCTGATGGCGGCGCGCAACACGACCATCAATTGGGTCGTGCAGTTCTTTGCTCGCCGGAGTTCCGACACCATCCGCAGCATCGACCAGCTTATCTGGGCGCTGATCTGGGTGAATGTGGTGGGGTTGGGTCCGTTCGCCGGGCTTCTGGCGGTGATGACGAGCGATATCGGCAATCTGTCAAAGCTGTTTTCCGAGGCGATCGAGACCGCCGATCGCAAGCCGGTTGAGGGGGTGACGTCCACGGGCGGGACCAAGACCCTGGCGATCCGGTTCGGCATCATGCCGCAAGTGTTGCCGGTGATTGCCAGCCAGGTGCTGTATTTCTTCGAGTCGAACACGCGATCTTCCACCATTATCGGCATTGTCGGCGCCGGTGGGATAGGGCTGCATCTGGCCGAACAGATACGCACCCTGGAATTTCAGTCCGTGGCGTTCATCATTCTGCTGATCCTGGGCGCGGTCATCGTGATCGACTTCGTGTCCGGGCTGCTGCGCCAGGCCATGACCGGGAAGGCACAACTGACACACTGAGTGTGCTTGAGGGGCGGCGGGCGGATGGCGTGGTTGATCCTGTCAGTTCATGGTACGTTCTAATCCGAGACCGTGGCTTGTGGCAAGGAAATTGCCATTTGCTTCGGGTTTCGCTTCAGGCTGGTTCCACAAGCTATTGATTACACATCGATTGTCAAAAAAATGGGCATCGGTTAATGCGGGCGATCAGCTTTGTTAAAATCGCCGATGAGGGCGATTCCGCTGCCCTCGGCGATGTTGAGACGCGGCTTCAGGACGCGGTTCTACGGTGCTGATTTCGCTCCGGACTCTGGGGCGTCTTGAGATTTCACTTTAAGTTTGGCGGCGCGTTCGCTCGTTGCGGATTCATGCGGATATCGGGGGGTTCCGTTGCAAAACCATGCGGGAAACGGGGGTATTTGTTCCGGATAGGCGCGGTTAATCTTTCCGTTCATACCTGCCCGGGAAATGGGCAGTGTCGCGACGACCAGCGGCCGGCGAGGCCGGGGGGCGTAGCCGGTTCGGCTTGGGAAATGCCGGTCCAGTTACCCCACGCATGTCCCAAACGGCGTTGGGGCGCGATGGCCGACCGAACCATTGACCCATAGCGCCCCCTTGCCGTCATCGCCGAGCTTGGCACGGCAACAGGCGATCCAACGGCAGGGGGGATGCATCGGGCAACGATTCGGGCCGTTGGCATGAGACCAACTGACGGACAGATCGCTTATCCGGCCGGAACATCCCCTCCATGCCGGGGGTGCCCGCGGGCGTTCAAATAGGCTGGCCAGCCCTTGACGAAGAAGCGCCGAGGACCGGCACCTCGTTCAGGACGTTGGGTCGGTGCGGAAAGCGAGGACATGGTCCCCTCGGCATGCGGCGACGCCGCCAAGGTTGCCATGTGAGCGATCATGTCTGTGCCTCAGCCGCGTGCGACGCGTGCGTTGTCGGACGATCGCGCCGATACCGACTCCGCGCCGATGCGAATGGTTCGGTCCGGGCGCTTCTGGAACAGGTGTCGGGTAAACCGCAGAACTGGCTTCTCCAGCAAGCGATGGCTGATCATTCCGACGATGTTCGGCGCAACCACGCAGGCCACGACGAGCCCCGTTTCCAGAATGCCAGGTGCGATCCAGTCAGGCGTCGGCAGTCGGACGAAGATGCGCCCGATCGCCGAGATAACAAGGATATGACAGAGGTAGATAGAATATGATCCGTCGCCAATTCGTATCGTCCATGCCGGCATACGGGAGACGGCGCCTACGTCGCGTGCCGCGCTGCCATAGACGATAAGCATCATGGCCGGGCCAACCAGGGCGACATGGGTGATGTCGAAATTGAAACAGAGCTTGTGCAGATCGGGCGTGATTGCGATGAGCGCCGCACTCCAGGCGACGCCGGCCGCGAGGGCGGTGCGGCCATATTTCACATAGCCGGATCGTATCAGCGATCCGATCAGCACACCCGCAATGAATTCCAATGTGAGTGGATGCAGCAGGAGAAGAATCTCTGGATAGATACTCTCGTCCAGGTAGCCGCCGAACGCGGTGTAGCCGATAACGACCAGCCCGGCCCAGACGATCATTGCCCGCTCTAGCCGGAATCCGGCGGCGAGTATGCACGCGAAGGCGGCGTAGAAATACATCTCATGGATCAACGTCCAGCCCACGGTCAGCAGCGGGTGCGTCACGTCGGGAAGGAGAAGGTAGGACCGCCACAACGACGGAGCCACGCTGTAGGAGGCGTTCATGGCGGCGGGATACAGGATGAACAGCGGAAGAATCAGCGTGGTGTAGAACCAGTAGGGCGGATAGATCCGGGTCACGCGATCGATGACGAACAGCCGCCACGGCAGGTCGCGCGCGACGGTCGCGATGATGAACCCGGACAACATGAAGAACAGATCGACGCCGCTTGTTCCAAAAAGGACCATATCAGGCAGAATATGCACGCCCGTGCCGTATTTGTCCTCAATGGTGGATATATGGGTCAGCAGGATCGCATTAGCCGCGGCGGCGCGCAGCACCTGAATATTGAGGAATCGTTTAGCCACGATTTGCTGCCATGGCGCGCCTTCGCACGATCGGCGGCATCGTTGGCGTGTATTTTGACTTTGGCATGAGCGGGCCCCCGCCCCCCGATAAATGGCCATTTTCAACCATCACGCGGGCACGGTAACCACCCAACGGGCGTTCGGCAAGGGGGCGCAGGGCAGGTGGCAATTCTCGTTATGGTTCCGGATCATCGCTCGGTCATCGCCGAGCCTGATCGGGCGATCCTTGCAACTGTGGAAAATTTAATGATTACAATGGCCAGACTAGGCGGAGGCGCCCGGGGTAAGCCCATGCGTGACGACGCAGATGCCGCATGCGGACATAATAAGAAATACTTTACGGCAAGGGCGCGCACTGGCAGATTGCCAGGATCGTTTCGACGCGGCGGCAATCCGGGCTGTCGGGAGCGTTTCAGGCCGTGCTCCGAGGCGGTCGAGATCGCGGACCGATGGGCGTTATCCGGTTCCCTCACGGTGCCAAGAGCGTTGCAATTTGTTTCGTTATGATGCCATGTGCGCCATCATTGTTGTCCAGATACGTGATATATTTCTTTGCATCGAACCCGCAATTCCCGACGGTCATCCGCGGCGGCCTTGGGCCTCGGCTTCGGTATCGTCGGTGCCGGAGGGAGTGGCGGCCCGGGGCCCGCGTATGCCCCTGGGCGGCGGTGGCCATATGATTGCGCCATCGACGTTCATGCCAGCGCCCGAACCATTGAAGGCCGCACCGCCCCTTACCGTCATTACCGGGCTTCACGGCCAGGATCCGCGATCGGTCAATCGCTCGGCCCGTTGGCGCGGAGGTCGTCCCTTGAGGTGGGTCTGTTGGAGGTTGATAACGGCCCAGTTTGCTGTGCCGATACGGCGGCGGTTGCCTTCCTCCCCCGCCCTTGCACCCCGACTGGCCCCGGCCGATGATCGCCCCATATGCTTCAAGGGAGTGAAACCATGCGACTCAAGGACAAGGTTGCCATCGTGACCGGTGGCGCGCACGGAATGGGAGAGGCCGAGGCTCGCCTGTTTGCCAAGGAAGGCGCCGCGGTGGTCATCGCCGACGTGCTGAACAAGGAAGGCGAGGCTGTTGCCGCCGATATCAGCGCCAGCCAAGGCCGAGCGCGCTATATCCGAACGGATGTGACGTCCGAAGCGGATTGGAAGAAGCTGATCGCCGAGACAATTGCCACTTACGGCCGGCTCGACATTCTGGTGAACAACGCTGGGATCAGCGGTAGCGCGGTTGGCGGCGATCTGTCGTTGGAGGGCTGGAACAAACTGATCGCCATCAACCAGACCGGCGTGTTCCTGGGCACCTCGCTCGCGGCGGAGGAAATGGCGAAGGCGGGCAAGGGCTCGATTGTCAATATCTCGTCCATCATGGGGTTTATCGGGGGCGGAGAGGGGCATTTGGGCTACTCGGCGTCGAAGGGCGCGGTGCGGATCATGTCGAAGTCGGCCGCGGTGCGCTGGGGGCCCCAAGGCGTGCGGGTGAACACCGTGCATCCGGGGTATATGCCGGCGATGCTGAACGGAACCAATGGTGGGGGACGGGCTTCGAAGATCCCGGTGACCCCGCTGCGCCGGTTGGGCGAACCGATCGAGGTGGCGTATGGGGTGTTGTTCCTGGCGTCCGATGAGGCTTCGTTCGTGACGGGGACCGAGTTGGTGATCGATGGGGGGTATATCGCGCAGTAGGGCGGCGGGTATCGTCGTCGTTCCCGTCGGAACGATGTCGATCGGAGTTACCGGTGCCCCCGACCATTCCGATCGGACCGGGGCGGGGGCCACCGAAAACTCACCCTGGGGCCGGCGGACAATCGACCTGATCGAAATTGCGGATATTGCTCTGGCCGGTTCAAGGTCCCATCTAGGCCCGCAAGCAGACAGAACCTCGTTAAGGCTCCCAATTATCAAATTCTATTCCAGAAGGGCTTCAATGATCTCCGGATTTCCATCTCTATTTTTTTGTGGTCGGTAGTTTGGTGAAAATAGAGAGAAATTTCTTCACCTGCCGAGATCGTGATGTATATGAGATTGTTCAATCTCACATTGGTTTCTTGACCGTTTTTGAAGCAATTTCTAGGAGATATATTCCCGTATCCATGGTTGAAGCGCTTGGCAAGGTCTACGCACTCTCCGATATACAGTATGTCATCTCGTACTCTCAGTCCGTAAACCCCAGATACTGATTTCTGCGCTGCCATTTTGAATTTGCAGAATGGACCGCTCCCATACTTATTGAGTGGAAGGTTCCTAAAATTACTATAGAGTGCCTGAGGCATGATGGGCTCTACCGTGCCGTCGGGACATCTTCGCGGTTCTATTATGTCGATGTATGAGAACTCCCAATTCAGGATTTTCAGATCCCCCCTCACTCCACCGTCACCAACGCCCGATCCTTCATAAATCCAACCAAAGACCGCCCCCCCAGCTTCGGCCCATGCGCGTGAAGATGGCACGAAGCCATGCCACCGCCCTCGATCGCAACTTTCGGCGGAGCCTCCTTCGAACAAATCTCCATTACAAACGGGCACCGAGTCCGGAACCGACACCCACTCGGCGGCGACATCGGGCTCGGAAGATCGCCACCCAGAATGATCCGGTGTGCGGTGCGTTGCCGTTCCGGATCCGGAAACGGCACCGCCGAAATCAATGCCGCCGTGTAAGGATGTGCCGGCTCATCATAAACCCGACCGCTCGGCCCCGTCTCCACGATCTCCCCCAGATACATCACCGCCACCCGAGGGCTCATCAACCGCACCACCGAAAGATCATGCGCCACCAGCAGGAAGGCCGTCCCCGAATCCCCCTGGATCTTCTTCAAAAGATTCAGAATCTGGCTCTGAGTCGAAACGTCCAACGCGCTGACCGGCTCATCCAGCACCACAAGTTCCGGATGCAACATCATCGCCCGCGCAATCGCGATGCGCTGCCGCTGTCCACCGGAAAACTCATGCGGATACCGCACCGCATACCCGGCATGCAGTCCGACCGATTCCAGCATCCGCCCGACCATCGAACGCCGCTCATCCTTTGGGACATCGGCATGCACGACCAGCGGCTCTTCCAACAACTGCGCCACCGTCATCGACGGATTAAGCGACGAATACGGGTCCTGAAACACCATCTGCATGCGCTTGCGCAGCGCCCGTAACTCCGCGCGACTGGCCCCAGCCACATCCGTCTCGCCCAACCGCACAGTGCCGGACGCAACATCGATCAGCCGCAGGATCGCCAGCCCCGCGGTGGACTTGCCGCTGCCGGATTCGCCCACCAGACCGAGCGTTTCCCCGGCCGCGATCTCCATCGACACGTCGTTGACCGCGTGCAGCTTGCGTCGCGCTCCCATGAACCCGGTCGAGCCGACATCGTAAGTAACATGCAGGTTCTCGACCCGCAGACAAGGCTTCGCACTCATGCTGGCACCATCGTGGCTCGTCCCAGGATCGGGCGTAGTTCTTCGGTCAACGCACAACGCACCAACCCGTTATCGACTGATGTCAGAGGCAGCGCCCCCGTCGTGCAAGGCCCCTCCCGCCGATACAAGCACCGCGGATTGAACCGGCACCCGGTCGGCCAGGCATGCGCCTGCGCGACAGTGCCCGGGATCGCGATCGGGTCATGCCCCCGTTCCAACGCCACCTGCGGCATCGCCCCCAACAGACCGGACGTATAGGGATGCCGAGGCGCGCCAAACAGGTCGTCCACCGGCGCCGCCTCCACCACCTGGGCGCCATACATCACCACGACATAGCGCGCGATATCGGCAACGACTCCCAGATCATGCGTGATGAACAGCACCGACATCCCGGAATCCCGCTGCAATTCGCGCAACAATTCCAGAATGCGCGCTTGGATCGTTACGTCCAGTGCGGTCGTCGGCTCATCCGCGATCAGCAGTTTCGGATCGCAGGCAATCGCCATCGCGATCATCACCCGCTGGCGCATGCCGCCCGAAAACTGATGCGGATACTCCGCCGCTCGACTGGAAGCGGAGGCGATATGGACCCGGTCCAACGCCTCCACCGCCCGCTTCCAGGCATCCGCCCGAGAGGCCCCCCGGTGGCGGCGCACGACCTCGGCGATCTGTTCGCCCACGGTATAGGCGGGGTTGAGGCTGGACATCGGTTCCTGGAAGATGAAGCCGATATCGTTGCCGCGGATACGATTGATCTGGCGGTTGCCCATGCCCACCAGTTCCTGTCCGTCGAAACGAACGCTGCCCGATGTGATGCGCCCGCCCTTGGGCTGCACCAGGCCGACGGCGGCCTGCATGGTGACGCTCTTGCCGGACCCGGATTCGCCCACGACGCAGACGATATCGTTGCGGCCGACGTTGAACGACACCTTGTCGACGACGGTCAGCCAGCCATGCGGCGAGGGAAACTGCACCGACAGGTCGCGAATTTCCAGAAGTGGCGCTGTGTTGTCCGACACGTCAATCTCCCGAGCGGCGCATGCGGCCAACGGAATCGCGGATACCGTCGCCGATCAGGTTGAAGCAAAGCACCGTCACCGAAATGACGACGCCGGCGGCAATGGTCGGCACGGGCGATTGCGCCATATACGGAAACGCCGTGCCCAGCATGGCGCCCCAGGAGGCTTCCGGCGGCTGCGTGCCGAGGCCCAGGAAGCTGAGACCCGCTTCCGCCAGCAACGCCTGGCCCATCAGCACCGTGGCCTGCACCACCAACGGTCCCGTCACATTGGGCAGCACATGGCGCGTGATGATACGCGCGTCGCTACAGCCCGTGGCACGCGCGGCGCGGACATAGACTTCCTCGCGGACGCTGAGCGTGCTGCCTCGCACCACCCGCATGATGCGCGGCGCATAGACCAGCCCGATCGCCGTCATGGCGTTGGTCAGGCTGGGACCCATCAGGCCGACGATCACCACTGCCAGGATCAGCGCCGGGAAGCTCATAAGCGCGTCGTTGCAGCGGGAGATGATGGTGTCCACCCATCCCCCGACATAGCCGGAAATCAGCCCCAGCGGCATGCCGATCACCAGGGCGATGGCCACCGCCTGCAAGCTGGCCACCAACGAAAGGCGAGACGCAAACATCAACCGGCTGGCAACGTCGCGCCCCAGATCGTCCGATCCGAGCCAATAGACCGAGCCCGGCGCCTTCAGGATGTTGCGCAACGAACTGCGCGCCGGATCGTGCGGCGCGATATAAGGGGCGAAAATCGCGATCAGCACGATGATCAGCAGGATGATCGCGGCGGCCAAAGCCGTGCGGTTCTTGCAGAATCGTTGAAAGAACGTGCTGACCGGCGGCAGCGAGACGGCCGGAGCCGCAACGATGGTGGTGGCGCTCATGCGGATGGTTCCAGGTTCATGCCCGCACCTTCGGGTCGAAATAGCCGTAGGAGATATCGACGATCAGGTTGACCAGCAGCACGATCACCGCCGTTGTCAGCGCGACGCCCAGCAGCACCGGAAGGTCGCGCAGGAACACCGCGCGCACGGCCAGCGACCCGACGCCGTTCATCGCGAAAATCTGTTCCACGATCACCGTCCCGCCGAGCAGTCGGCGGATCTGCAAGCCCAGGACTGTTACGACCGGGATGGCCGCGTTCTTCAATCCGTGCTTGACGATGATCGACAGTGTGGACAGGCCCTTGGCCCGCGCCGTCTGGATATAGTCGCGCGACAACACGTCGATCATTGCCCCGCGCACCTGGCGCGCCAGTTCCGCGGCCACGCCCAAGCCCAGGGTGATGGACGGCAGGGTGAGGCGCGCCAGCCACTCGACCGGGTCCTCGCTGAACGGAATATAGCCGGTGGCGGGCAGCAGGCCCCATTGCAGGGCGACCAGCAGCACCAGCAGCAGACCGATGAAGAACTCTGGCGCGGCAATGCCCAGGGACGTGCCGAAAATCGTTACTCGGTCCAACCAGGAGCCGCGCTTGGTGGCCGCGAACACGCCCAGCGGCACCGCGATCAGCAGCCCGATCAAGGTGGCGCCGGCGGTAAGCGACAGGGTGATTGGCATGCGATCGAAGATCAGCTCCGTCACCGGCTTGCCGCTGGTGAAGGATACACCCAGGTCGCCATGCAGCACGCGCAACAGCCAGGTCCAAAACTGGATCAGGAACGGTTGGTCCAGGCCCAGCCGACGGCGCGCATCCTGGATGGCTTCCTCGGACGCGTTTTCGCCCGCCACCACGGACGCCGGATCGCCCGGCGTGATGTGGATCAGCAGGAAGGTGATCAGCCCGACCAGCACCAGCATGGGGATGGTCGAAACCGCTCGCCGGAGCAGGTATCGTAGCGCGTTCATGTCGATGTCGGTCCTGGCAGAAGGGTCACTTGCATTTGGCCCCGATTTTCGTGTCGTTCGTGCGGTCGTTGCCGGTGGGCAGATACGGCGGCAGATTGATGATGCATCCGGGCTTGTAGGCATAGACCGCGGACCGGGTCATCAGCGAGATATGCGACACGTTCTCCGTCGTCACCCGACCGAGCTTGTGCAGGACACCCAACCTGGCGGGATCGGCCGGGTCCATGCCGCGCGCCTGGACGATCAAGGTGTCGATCTCCGGCACCGCCGCGCCCCAGGGCACCGCGGTGCTGCCGGAGCTCTCCTGGAACGTCTGCAACGGGTCGGGCCGGCCGCCCCAGCGCACCATCAGGATGTCACCTCGCTGTGGCGGGCGGCGGAAGGTGTAGAACTGCGACACGTCGATGATGTCGAACTTGATGCGGATACCGACCTCGGCCCACATCGACTGCACGGCTTCGCCGATCTGCTTGTATTCGTTCGTGTTCAGCAACAGCCAGGTGATATCGACGCCTTTGGGATATCCGGCCTCGATCAGCAGTTGCTTCGCCTTGGCCTGATCGAACGGATAGAGACTGTCGTATTCCTTCACATAGGCCGGCGACGAACTGACGAAAAACTGCGACGTCGGGCTGCTGGACCCAAACCCCAGCGCTTCGGCCAGCGCCTGCCGGTCGACCGCGTGCATCATCGCCTGCCGGACTTTCAGCTTGCCGACATTCTCGCGGGAGAAATTCGTCTGGATTTCCCAGGTGCTGTTCTTTTCGTTCACTTGTACGGTGAAGCCGGCGGCCCTGGCCTCGCCGATCTGGCGGCCTTCGATCAGCGCCAGATTGGCCTGTCCGGACCGGACGGCGTTCAGCCGAGCGCGCGAGTCGGGAACGAAATGATGTTCGTAAGCGGCGGGCCGTCCGGCGATGCCGCCCCAGTAGCCGTCGTTGCGCACCATCGCGGTTTTCAGGTTGGAGTCGAAGCTGCGAACCCGAAACGGCCCGGTGCCGATCGGCTTGACCGCGGCACCGAACGCGTTGTCCCCGAACCCGGCCGGGCTGATCATCATCCCCGCCTGAAACCCCAGCAGATACGGCATCTGCCCGCTCGGCGCCTTCAGCTTCAGGCGCACGATGTCATCGCCCTCGGCTTCGATGGAAGCGATCTGCGCCAGGGTTTCCAACGTCGCCGCGCCGGCCTTGCTGCCGATGGATACCGAGCGTTCGAAGTTCTTCAGCACGACGGCGGCGTTGAACGGCGTGCCGTCATGGAACACCACGTTGGGCCGCAACTTCATGGTGAAGACGGTCAGGTCCTTGTTGTACTCCCACGACCGCGCCAGTCCGGGTTGCGGATTGCCGGCCGCATCCAACTGGATCAGCGAATCATAGACCGCCATCAGCGGACCTTGCGCGAAGCTGCTGTTGTTCTGCGGCTCCTGCGGGTCCATCGTCTGATTGCCGATGGCGTCGAAGTAAATCAACGTGGCGTTGGTGTTGAACTCCGGCTCCGCCGCGCGCAGGGGCGTGGCCGCCATGGCAACAGCGCACAATGCCGCGAGGCAGAGCCGAACCATCACTTGCACTTCTCGGCGATCTGCACGTCGTTGATACGGTCGTTGCCGGTGGGCAGATAGGGCGGCAGGCCGCTGATGCAGCCGGGCTTGTAGGCGAAGACATTGGACCGGCTCATGATGCCGAAATGCGAGGCCTGTTCGGTGGTCAAACGCGCCAGATCATGCACCACCGCCAGGCGCTTCGGATCGGCCGGGTCCATGCGGCGGGCCTTTTCGATCAACGTATCGATTTCCGGCACGGCAGCGCCGCCGGCGGCGACCGAGCCACCGGTTCCGGTCACTTCCCAGAAGGATTGCAGCGGATCGGACCGCCCGCCCCAACGCGCCATCATGATATCGCCACGGGTCGGCGGGCGACGGAACTGGGTGAACTGGGCGATGTCCACCACGTCGAACTTGATGCGGATGCCGACCTCGCCCAGCATCGCCTGCAAGGCCTCGCCCAATTGCTTGTATTCGGTGGTGTTCAGCAACAGCCAGGTGATGTCGACACCGTTCGGATACCCGGCTTCCTTCAGCAGGGCGCGGGCCTTGGCCTGATCGAACGGGTAGCGCTTCTCCAGTTCCGGCAGATAGGCCGGGGAGTTCGACGAGAACAACTGCACCGTCGGCTTGCTGACCCCGAAGCCCAGCGCATCCGACACCGCCTGACGGTCGACGGCGTGCATGAAGGCCTGGCGCACCTTCTGGTTGCCTGTCGTTTCACGCTTGGTATTGACGTAGATATCCCAGGTGCTGTCCTTTTCGTTGGCCTGGACGGTGAAGCCGGCGCCCTTGGCCTCGGCGATCTGGCGCGGATCGATCAAGGCCAGATTGGCCTGTCCGGACCGCAGCGCGTTCAGGCGAGCACGCCCGTCTGGAATGAAACTATGTTCGATCCCGGCGGGACGGCCGGCGGTGCCGCCCCAGTAGCCGTCGTAACGATCCATCACCGTGCGCACGGTGGATTCGAAGGACCGCACCTTGAACGGGCCGGTGCCGATCGGCTTCAACGCGGCGCCGAACGGATCGCCTTCCAGCGCGGCGGGGCTGATCATCATGCCGGCCTGCCCGCCCAGCAGATAGGGCATCTGTCCGTTCGGCTCCTTGAAGGTCAGGCGCAAGGTCAGATCGTCCAGCACCTCGACCTTGGTAAACACTTTCACCGTTTCGGCGGACGCCGCCCCGGCGCGCGTGCCCAGGGTGGTCGTGCGCTCGAAGTTGCGAACAACGGCGGCGGCGTTGAATTTGGCGCCGTCGTGGAACGTCACATTGGGCCGCAACTTCAGGGTCATTTCGGTCAGGTCGGCGTTATAGGCCCAGGATTCCGCCAGGCCCGGCGTCGGCTTGCCCGTCGGGTCCAGGTAGATCAGCGAATCGAAGATCGCCATGATCGAGCCTTGCGCGAAGCTGCTGTTGTTCTGCGGCTCCTGCGGGTCCAGGGTCTGATTGCTGACGGCATCGTAATAGATCAACGTGGCCTTGGTGTTGGCCGGCGGATCGGCCGCCAACACGGTTCCCGCGGTTGCCAGGACGGCGCATCCGGTCAGCAGCCAGGTCTTGAGATCGCGCATGGTGTCGGCCTTTCCGGTCATTTGCATTTCGCGGCGAGTTTCACGTCATTGAACCGGTCGTCCCCGGTTGCGAGATAGGCGGTCAGGTCCAGAATGCAGCCGGGCTTATAGGCATAGACATTCGACCGGGTCATCAGCGGCGCATTCGCGACATCGACCACCTGCAAACGCCCGAGTTCGCGCAGGATTGTCAGCCGCTCCGGGTTTTCCGGCAGCATGCCACGCGCCTTGGTCATCAACGTATCGATCTCCGGGTTGACGACGCCCACAGGATTGTAGGTCGATCCGGTGCCGATCAGTTCCTGGAAGGTTTGCAGCGGATCCGCCCGTCCGCCCCAGCGCGCCATCAAGTAATCCCCGCGATAGGGCGCGCGCCGGAACAGGTTGAACTGGGACGCATCCACGACGTCGAACTTCACCCGAATGCCGGACTCGGCCAGCATGGCCTGTAATGCTTCGCCCAACTGTTTGTATTCGGTGGTGTTCAGCAACAACTGCGTGATGTCGATACCGTTCTTGTGGCCCGCTTCCGCCAGCAGGGCTTTGGCTTTCTTTGGGTCGTACGGATAGATTTTCTCCAGCGCCGCGTCGTAGACGGGGGAGCTTTGGGCGAACAACTGCACAGTTGCCTTGGCACTGCCGAATCCCAGCGCATCTGCCAAAGCGTCGCGGTCGACGGCGTGCATGAACGCCTGTCGGACCTTCAATTCACCCATCGGGGGACGGGACAAGTTGAAATAGATGTCCCAGACGCCGTTCTTTTCGTTGATCTGCACGGTCAGGCCGGCGCCCTTGGCTTCCGGGATCTGGCGTGGATCGATCAGCGCGACATTGGCCTGGCCGGAGCGCACCGCGTTCAGACGAGCGCGCCCATCGGGGACGTAATGATGCTCGTAGACGGCGGGGCGGTCGGCGGTGCCGCGCCAGTATTCGTCGAAGCGGGTCATGACGGTGCGGACATTCGATTCGAACGACCGGACGCGATACGGTCCCGCGCCGATCGGCTTGAAGTTCACCCCGAACGCGTCTGGCGTCAGGGACGCGGCGCCGGCCACCATCCCGCCTATCCCGCCCATGATATATGGCATCTGGCCGCTGGGCGCTTTCAGGTTGAAGCGCACCTCCAGCGGGCCGATCACATCGATGGATGCGACGGTGCGCATGGAGTCGACCATGGTACCGCTTGCCTTGGTGCCCAGAGACAGGTTGCGGTCGATATTTTGCTTCACCAGCTCGGCGGTCAGTTTGGACCCGTCATGCAGCATCACATCGGGGCGGAGCTTGAAGGTGAACGCCATCAGGTCGGGTGCGGCGGACCAGGACAGCGCGAGGCCCGGGGTCGGGTTGCCGG
Source organism: Nitrosovibrio sp. Nv4 (assembly GCA_943330455.2). Taxonomy (GTDB): domain Bacteria; phylum Pseudomonadota; class Alphaproteobacteria; order Acetobacterales; family Acetobacteraceae; genus Rhodopila. The sequence goes on from CALQHT020000079.1 coordinate 20,177, forward strand.
CGTCGTCCAATCTGACCAGGGTGTCGAAGATCGCCAGCATCACGTCCTGGGTGAAACTGCTGCCGGCCTGTGGTTCGGCCGGGTCCAAGGTTTCGTTGCCAACCGCATCGTAATAGATCAACGACCCGGTTGTCGTGACATCCGCGGCCACGGCGGGGCCGGTCAGCAGGCAACCCAATGCGGAGAAGAGCAGCGCGGTCTTGAAGCGATTCATTTACTTGCACCCGGAGGAAATACGTACGTCGTTGAACCGGTCGTCGCCGGACGGCAGATAGGGCTCCAGGTTCAGGATGCATCCCGGTTTGTAGGCGTAGACATTGGACCGGGTGATCATCGGCATGGTCGCCACGGAGTCCGAAATCTCCCGCGCCAGCGCCTGCATCACACCGGCTCGCCTGGGATCGGTTGCCGCCATGGCGCGGGCCTGGCCCAGCAATTCGTCGATTTTCGGGCTGGCGACGCCGCCCGGCGCATAGGACCCGCCGGTGCCGACGACTTCGTGCACGGTCTGGATCGGATCGCTGCGGCCGCCGTAACGACCCATCAGGATGTCACCGCGGGTGGGCGGACGGTAGAACTGGGTGAACTGGGAAACATCGACAACGTCGAATTTCATGCGGATGCCGACTTCGGCGAAGTTGGCCTGCAACGCCTCTCCCATCTGCCGGTATTCGCTGTTGTTCAGCAGAAGATCGGACAGGTCGAACCCGTCCTTGTAGCCCGCTTCGGCCAGCAGCGCCTTTGCCTTCTTCAGGTCGTAGGGATAGGCATTTTCCAAGTCCTTTACATAGAAAGGCGACTTGTTTGACCACATCTGCCAGGTTGCGCGGGCGCTGCCGTTGGTCAATGCCTCCGCCATGCCTTCGCGATCGATGGCATGCATCATTGCCTGGCGAACCCGGATGTCGCCGAGCGGACCTTTTTTGAGGTTGGGGTAGATGAGCCAGAGGGCGTTCTTTTCGACGAGTTGGATGTAAAGGCCGGCGCTTTTGGCTTCCGGGATCTGGCGCGGATCGATCAGCGCGACATTGGCCTGGCCGGATCGCAGCGCGTTCAGGCGGGCGCGTCCGTCGGGAACGTAATGATGCTCGAACCCGGCGGCGCGATCCTTGGTGCCGGCCCAATATTGGTCAAATCTGGTGGTGATCGTCTTGACGTTGGCGTCGAAGGTCTTCACCCGGAACGGGCCGGCGCCGACCGGTTGCAGGGTCGGGCCGATGACGCCGTCCTTCAGCACGGCGGGGCTGACCATCATGCCGGCATTGGCGCCCAGCCAGAACTCGATCTGGCCGCTGGGGCGGCGGAGCTTGATTTTCACGACGTCGTCGCCTTGGTAGTCCACGGACTCGATCAGTTTGAATGTTTCGATCACCGTGGTGCCGGCGCGCCCGCCCAGGGCGGCCATGCGGTCGAAATTCTTTTTCACCGCTTCGGCGTTGAAAGGGGTGCCGTCGTGGAAGGTGACGCCGGCGCGCAGCTTCAGGGTCAGTTCGGTCAGGTCAGTGTTGCGGGTCCAGGATTCCGCCAGGCCCGGTTCCGGGTTGCCGGCGTCGTTCAGGCGGATCAACGGTTCGAAGATCGCCAACAGCGCCTCATGCGAATAGGAGCTGTTGTTTTGTGGCTCGATCGGATCGAGCGTCTCGTTCCCGGCCATGTCGTAGTAGATGACGGTGGCGTTTGGATTGGAATCGGCTGCCAACACCGGTGTGGCAGCGAGCATCGCGACCGACAGCAGCCATCCTGTGAAGCGCATCGTCCTGTATGTCCTGTTGTGGGGCTGGCATGGCGCGCGGCGACATCGATCGCGTCTGTCGCACGGGCGGGGTATGCCCTGGCCGGACGAGTGTCACTCCCTGATCGCGGCGCCCCTTGCCGGGCCGGTCGTTGTTGGGCGCAGAATGCCGGGAGTCTGGGGTGCTGTCTACCGGGGTTGGAAGGGCGGGGCTTCCGCCCCAATGGCCCTTGGGGACCCCGACCAGGGCTCTGCCCTGGACCCGCCAAAGGCACGGCCTTTGGAATGCGATTCTTTTGTCGTTTGAATTCCTGGGGCCTACCGGGACTTATCAACGTCCGGGCAGGCCCC
>CALQHT020000080.1 GCA_943330455.2 Nitrosovibrio sp. Nv4
ACTCGGACGGTGATAGGTCCGGGTTGGCCCCCGGGGATTCAAACGACAAAAGAATCGCATTCCAAAGGCCGCGCCTTTGGTGGGGTCCAGGGGCAAAGCCCCTGGCGGGGTTTGGGGCGGAGCCCCATCCTTACTCCCCTCAAACAACCACCCCACCCAACTAAAGCTGCCGAACCAACTTCCGTGCGAGCATCCAGCCAGGAAACGCCGACACCGGCGGTCCAGGCAGCAACAGCAGCCACCCCAGCGGCTGGCCGTTCACGATCAGGTCCATCCCGATCCCCAGCATCATCCCCCCGACCAGGCAGCCCATGACCCCGGCGCTGATTCCCAGCCAGATGATTTCGTTAGGTTTCACCATGGGCCGGGTCAACCCTTCAGTTCTTGCAGGATCGGCATCAGGTAGCGAGCGAACAGCGCGGGATTCTCGGCGAACGGAAAATGCCCGATGCCCTCCATCGCCTGGAACCGCACGCCTGGTATCTTGGCCGCGGTGGCGGCGGATGCCTCGACGGTGCATGAGTAATCGTATTCCCCGGTCAGCATGAACAGCCGGCACCGATTGGTGTCGATCCGCCCCACTCTTTCCCGCGCGTCCCAGTCACCCGAGTAGAACGCGATGTCGCCAAAGAACACCGCGGGCCCGCCTTGGCCGTAGTGCCAATCCACCTGCTCGACATATTCGGCCGGGCTTTGCGGCGCGCTCAGGGCACGGATCCATTCCGGCACGAAGAACGCCTGGTTGACCTGAGGATGCGACGCCCAGGAGGTCTGGCGCCGCTCGATCTTGTCGCATGCCTCACAGGCGACGATGCCAGAGAACGCTTCCGGGTGCCGATAGGCCAGTTCCAGGCAGATTTCGCCGGACATCGACGCACCCAGCGCCACCGGCTTGTCCAGGCCCGCGGCGGCGACGAAGCCCATGATCAGATCAACATAGAGATCGGTGTTCAGGCGCCAGGCGCCGGGAACGGCTCCCTCGGGCGGCGGCGACTTGCCGTGGAACGGCAGGTCGAACGAGATCAGACGATGGTTCGCGGTCACCTCCGGATCGGCCATCAGCCCATGGAATTGCCGCCCATCGGCACCGGCGGTGTGCATGCACAGCACGTCCTGACCGGAGCCAGCGGTCTCGTAATAGACTTGGTACGTGATACCGCCGACGGTCACCGGCACGTAGCCGCCTTGCACCTTCGGCACCGCTCGTTTGCCGACACGCGGATTCAACGTGGCCGGAGCCGAACCTGTATTGCCCAAAGCCAGAAATTTGCCGATTTCCAGCACCCGGCGCACCACATGGGCGTGCTGCATGAAGGTCAGTTGATCGCCTTCGACCCGGAACTCCGGCACTCGGTAGAGCATCGCGAAGATGCCCTGGTGATGCCGCGGCGGGATCGGTTGCAGGTATTTCGCCCAGATCGCCGCCGGAGCGGACAGGGTGAAGGCAGGCGTTGCATCGCCGGGCACGACCCGGCCGTCGATCAGGTTGAAGACGGTCCGATCGCCGCCGCTTTCGATCGCGAAACAGACCGACCATGCGCCAGCCCAGGCCGCCAGGCTGGCATCGCCGGCGCAGGCATGCCGCCAGGACGCGGCGTCGGGGAACCCGGTCATTGCGGGTCGATCACTTTCAGCACCACGGGATGATAGCGATCGCCGTCGCCCGCCGCCTCGGAGGCTTTCAGGCGTTGCATCGCCAGGCGAGCGCCTTCGACCGGAAGGCCGGCCTCGTCGGCCATTTCCAGCGCGTAGGACAGGTCCTTCATCGAGTAACGGACGGAAAACGCGCGCTCCGGGAACTCGCCCGGCACCATCGCTTTCATGCCGTGATTGCGCAGGATGAAGCTGTCGCCGCTGCCCTTGGCCATGATCGGCAGCAGCAGGTCGGCCGGCACGCCGTTGCGCCGGCCGATGGCGATGGCCTCGGCCAAGGCGTGGCAATTCTCGAACACCAGCATGTTGTTGAGGATCTTCACCACCTGGCCGCACCCGATCGGGCCGCAATGGCTCACATCGGTGCCCATGGTTTCCAGGATTTCGCGCACGTGCTCGAACGTGCTGTCGGACGCGCCGACCATGATGGACAATTCGCCCTTCGCCGCGGCTTCCCGCGTGCGGGCAACCGGGGCGTCGGCAAACAGGATCCCCTTGGCTTCCAGGCGCGCCCCGATCTCCCGCGTCACGGCGACCGAAGACGTTGACGTATCAACGATGCATTGGCCCGGGCGCAGATGCGGTTCCAGCATCGCGACCACCGCCTGCATGGCCTTACCATCCGGGAGAGACATCAGGATGACTTGGCAGTCCCGCGCAAGCTGCTCCGGCGTGGCGCCTTTAACGCCCGAGTCCGCCAGACGGGCAAGCGGCTCATTCCGCAGGTCATAGGCCAGCACGGTCTTGCCGGAGCGGCGGGCGAGATGGCCGCACATCGGCTCCCCCATCACGCCGAGGCCAATGAATCCGATGGTCGTGATGGGCGTCGGCATGGGGATCTCCTAGGATGCACGCGCATCAGAGGATGCGACGTTCGCGGTTGGGCGCAGTTATCGCCAGGGGCGTGGGTCTGTCAAAATCGGCGCAGGCATCTGGACACGGCAAATCGGGCCGTTGTCAGCCGATCCAGTCAGCCTCCGGCAGCGTTTCCAGGCTTTGGTCGTCATCCTGTTGTCGGCACCCGGCCGGACGGGTCGAGCGTGGGTCTTCTATCGCGTTTCCGACAATCCCATTACCGGACCACGCGCCTATCATCCCGGTGACGACGCCATGTATGCCATGGATGGCATCGGTCGGCGTGGCGGTCCTGATACCCCTCCATACACCTCGGCGCTCGGCCGCCTGGCAGCTCTCCACGGTCTATCCGAGCAAGGCCAGCGCTCCGTCCCACAGGTCGCGGACGACGTCTCCGGCGGCATCGGCGCGCGCCAGACTGGCCGATTGGCCGGCCCAGGCCTGCATCCGGTCGATATCGCCACTCTTTGCGCCGGCATCGCGCATTCCTTGGGTCAGGGCGCGCTGCACCGGATAGGGTGCCGGGCTGGGCGCGTCCGGTCCGGCCATGGCCCGCGCATAACCGGTCGCGACCGACCGACCCGGTCTCCCCGAAAACGCCCTTGTCACCAACGTATCATCCGGTGCCGTTCGGCTTATCGCCTCGGCCCAGGCGGGTGGCAGCTTGGCCTCGGGACAACGCAGAAATCCGGTGCCGACCTGAACCGCGGAGGCGCCCAGGACCATCGCCGCCGCCACGCCCCGGGCATCCGCGATGCCGCCGGTGGCGATCACCGGCACCGACACGGCGTCCACAACGGTCGGCAGCAACGAAAACAGGCCCGCCATCCCGGCTTCGGCCCGTGCCGGATCGAACGCGCCGCGATGCCCTCCGGCCTCCATGCCCTGCGCGACGATCGCGTCCGCACCGGCTGCCTCGGCTTGTCTGGCTTCCGCGACGGTGGTCACGGTCGCGAGCCATTTGATGCCACGCGCCTTCATCCGCGCCACGAAGTCCGGGGAATACAGGCCCATGATCGAGGAAATGACCGCCGGTCCGACGTCGAGCATGGCCTCGCATTGCGCCGCGAAATCGGGAAGTGCCGCGTCCGCCGCGTCAAGCGGGACTTCGGGGCCCCAGGTGCCCAGGAAGGTCCGCATGGCCGCTTCCAACGCCGGATCTCGAACCGGCGGCGGATCGGGGATCCAAAGATTGAGTTGAAACGCCCCATTGCTGGCGGCCCTGACGTCCTCCGCCCATGCCTTGATCGCCGTCGGCTGCATCAGCAACCCGCCGCAGGCACCGAGCCCGCCGGATTGGGAGACGGCGATGGAGAGCGATGGCGGACAGGCCCCCGCCATCGGGGCGAGGAGAATCGGCACGCGAAGGTCGAAGCTTCGGCAGAAACTTTCCACGCGGACTGCAATTGAACCAGCCATGGGCATGACGACCGCTCCGACAAGATCTTGATAACGCACCATACCGTCGCTGGCGGCCGGTCCGATACTCTCAGGTTACGCCGAACCGCGAGGCGCCTGGCCATGGTTTGATTGGATGACGGTTATGATCGGTCGGGACGGGGGCAAGGATCGTCAGCAACAATTGGGCTTCAGGATACGCTCCACTCGGCATGCCAAAGCAACATACTCAGGCATGCCGAGCCGGTCAGTGGCGGAAACTGTTCATGAAGAGCTGGGTGACTCCGGTTGCGGCGGCGCCGCTGAGGACGCCCAGGCCTGCACCCCATAGCTTCGCCCGCAGTTCCAGCATCGCGACCCGAAGCCGGAGGTCGGACATGCCGTCCTGGGCTTCACGGGACAGTTCATTGGCCCGTTCGCGAGATGTGTCGTTGTACTTATCGATCCGGACGCCAAGTTCCCGGATCGATGCCTCCATGGCCGAGAGTTGCGAAATGATCAGACGACGTGACTCAAGCCAACTGGAGAGTTCTTCACCTTCCGGCATAAACCGCGTCATTTTTCACATCCGTTTCGACAGTATATTCGACTCTCAACTCATGACCATGCTGCCGCGGCGTATGGCGTACCAAGGCGAGATTGTAGATGCCTTTCGGCACCACCATGCGCGCCAGCATGATATCGACGGGGAAGACATGGCCGTCGCTTCGGACGCCACTCAGTTGCAGGCCCAACCCCATCGTGCGCGCATGGGCACTAAGCGTGAACTGGTTGTATTCGATGCGGTTTTTGGCGTGCAGGTCCCGCGATTCCGCTGGCAGCAACATTTCCACCTGGCGTCCGATCAACTCCGACCGAAGGTAACCGAAAAGCAGTTCCGTCCGTTCGTTGATCATGACGATGGCGCCGGAGAGGTCGATCACGACCAGGGCATCCGGCAGTGCCTCGATGACCGCGGCCGCGAGGGCGAGAGACGCGACACGCTCCCTTTGTCGGGCGGTTTCCTGCTCATCCAACTGGATGAGCCGTTCTATTGCACGAACCAAAGCGTTGGCTCCTTAATCCATGAATCAAATCGTTCGTCGGAGGCGTCCCAGACCTGACAATAGTCCCCTGGCCGGCATGTGGGAGCGGCGCCGGTGGGGAGTCCGGTGGGAATTTTGGCTCCGGCATGGCCGCGGTTGAGAGGGATGATATTGCAATGATTGGATGGGGCCGGCTTGGCATGGATGGTCGGGGCAGCCTTGTCGGAGGGCACGAACCTGACCACCTGGGCCGTTTGCTTGTATCGTTGCGACGTCAAGTGATGCCTTGCCGCCGGTGGATCGTTGCATGGCGGTATTGCTGCACTGACGTTGTTTCGGGCATTGGGAAAATACTCCTTTCCCGTCGAAAATCCCGATTTCCATGGACCGCGTCAAGGAACAAATAGGCGGATGGCTGATCGGGCATCGTCCGGCCTGGTGGCGTCACCGCTAGAAGACGCGACCGGCTTTGGCCAAGGGGCATTTGAGGCGTGACTGGCCGACGTCCAGGCTTATGCCCATGGTCCGGGAGACGGTCGCGTCGGCGGCCCTGCACGATCGCCTGCTTCTGCGTTGAGCATCATCCCCCGGCGGGATTATCGTTGGGTTCAGCAGGGGATTTTCCGAGCGCCTCCTCTACCGAGCATGGTGGACAGGGCGGATCGTTCCACGGTCCGTGGGCCAAGCTTAACCACTGGATCAACCGAAACGGAATCAATGGACGCCCGGGTTGCTCAGCCGCGAGAGGTGTAGGTGCGCCGAGCCGCTTGCGACCGGAGGGAGGGTTGACCCGCGGCCTCATTCAAGGAAATTTTTCGGATCGATTGGCCCAGCCGCGAGTGCATTCGGGACCCGGACCAGCCGTACCTGACATCGGGGGAGCATCCTGCCGCACCGGGACAGCCCGCTTGTTCCGCCAGCCGCAGACGTCCGGGTCCCCGGGCAGCCATCCCGATCACGCCCGTTCAGTCTGGTATCGCAATTACCAGCACTTCATCCGGCATGGGAGAGACCCGCCCCAACGCCCTGACTTTCAAACATGCCTGGGAATTCCGGGATGGGCGCCTAACCGGAATGAATGCAACTGCCGCAAGCCTGTTACATCGGCACTGGAAGAACGCCCGGTAACCCCCGGTGCGGGGCGGAGAAACCCACAAGATCGGCCGCTCCAACGGGCGCAGACCACCGCCGCGACTGGTAGCCTTGTCGCATGGTACGCATCGCACGCGGACCATGGGCCGCCATCCGACCTGGCAAGCCGCCGGCCGCCGCCCCAAAGTCGTTTGGGGCGGCGGCCGGGACGGATCAATGGATCGCGGTCAGTTCCCGTGCGGAGATCGACTGGATCGCCGACAACCGCTTGAACAACACCTCGGCCGGAATATCGGACCCGCCGACATCCAGGCAGTCGGCGAACTTGTCATAAAGCTGAGACTCGGTAAGCGGCCGAGACGCATGGCCGGTCGCCCGCCGAACCGGCTCTCCCGCCACGGTCCGACCATCGGCCAGTTCCACCGTCACCTGGTCGAACGGCGCCGCGCCCGGGCTGTCCGCGTCGTATTCCGTGGTGGTGATGACCTCGACCTTCCGCATCAATGCCTGGATATCCGGGCGTTGGACGAATTCATCCGTCAGTTCCCGCAGGCCGACCCGCTTGGCGATGATGCCGCTGGCCATGGCGAACTCGATGCTGAACTTGGCGGCGAGCCCGGTGTCCGGCTGGTGGTTGCGCAGCACCGTGGCAAAATAGTCACTGATATTGACGGTGATCTTGGTGACGTCGTCAGGCTTGATCGCGGTCTCGGCGACCATGTCCAGCACACAATCGATCGCCCGATGGGTGCAATAGCAGGTCGGATATTTCTTGATTCCAAGGCCTTGGCTCAGAATCGCCCACTCCGTCCCGGCAAGCGGCTCACTGGTCCGGTCCTCGTCCCCCTTGGGAGAGATCGCGTGCAGGAACCCCTGCGGATGCTCCAGGGCATCGGTGTTCGCGGTAAACCCGGCCTCGGCCAAACGCGCCGCCATGATCCCGGCATGGGCCGCCTTTCCGGCATGGAAGGGCTTGGTCATGGTGCCGAAATTGGACATCAGGCCGGACGACTGCGACCCGCCGAGGGCGATCGCGATGGCGGATTTCTCCGGATCCAGCTTGCGGAGCTTGGCGCAGGCCGCGGCGGCCCCGATCGCACCGTAAAGCCCGGTCGGATGCCACCCCTTCTGATGCAACAGCCCGCTATCCCGCCGAAACAGCTCGGCCCACACCTCATACCCCGCCACATAGGCCGTGATCATGTCCGCGCCGGACAATCCCAGGGTCTCGGCTTCCGCCAGGATGGCGGGGACCAGAACCGTGGACGGATGGCCGCGCAGGCCGACATCGTCGTAATCCAGGGCATGGGCGGCCGTGCCATTGATCCAGGCGGCTTCCGGGGCCGGGCTCTTGCGGGACCCGAAGGTCAGCGTCGCCGGCCCGTCGCCCGGGGCGAGCACGTCCGTCATGATCCGCACGCAATCTTCCTTGCGGCCGGCGATCATGGTGCCGATGCAGTCGATGAAGCCCATGCGAGCGACCCGGGCGGCTTCCTCGGGCAAGCGATTGGGCGAGAGATCGGCCACAAACTGGCCGAGATGCTTGGTCAGAGCGGTCATGGCAGGGTTCCTCCGAGCAGCAGCTTACGCCCGTGGAATTCGTCGGGGCAATCGGGGCCCGAATCCGGCCCCTTGCGTTTGCCGGCCCGCTGGGCGACTCTGATGGCTTGTAGGTATCCAGATAAATAAGGCGAGGGTGCAGTGAACGACTCAACCATCGTGAGCGACTCGGTCAAGCGTTTCAAATGGGTCGGAACAAGGCCAATCCGTCCCGATGGCGTGCCGAAAGTGACCGGTAGGGCGCTGTACGGCGCCGATCTCAAGCTTCCCGGCATGCTGTATGGCAAGGTGCTGCGCTCCCCGCACGCCCATGCCCGGATCAAGTCGATCGATACCTCGGCGGCCGAGAAGCTGCCGGGCGTCAAGGCGGTCATGACCGCGGCCGACCTGCCGCAGCAGAAATTCGACTATATCGGGCCGGAGCGTGTGGCCCAGAATTTCTGGCATATCACCCGCAATATCATGGCGCGGGAGAAGGTCCTTTACGAAGGCCATGCCCTTGCCGCTGTCGCCGCGACCAGCGCCAGCATCGCCGAAGAAGCCGCTGCCCTGATCAAGGTGGACTATGAGGTCCTGCCCCACGTCATCGACGTGGATGAGGCGATGGCCCCGGACGCGCCGCTGCTGTTCGAGGACATGATCCCCCGCGGCATCGAGCCCACGCCGACCAAGGCGTCCAACATCTCCAAGCGCCTCGAATTCGCGGTGGGCGACGTGGAGGCCGGCTTCAAGGAAGCCGACGTGGTGATCGAGAAGGAATTCAAGACCGCCGCCGTCCACCAAGCCTATATCGAGCCGCATGCCTGCGTCGCCAAGTATGAAGCCGACGGGCAGTGCGAGATCTGGTCGTCCAGCCAGGGCCATTTCGCGATGCGCGCCCTGACCGCACAGATCATCGGCGCCAAGATTGCCGATTTGCGGGTGACTCCGGCCGAAATCGGCGGCGGCTTCGGCGGCAAGACGGTCGCCTATCTGGAGCCAGTGGCCGCGACCTTGTCCAGGAAGTCCGGCCTGCCGGTCCGACTGCAGATGACGCGGGAAGACACGTTCCGCGGCTCCGGCCCGACCTCGGGGTCGTCCATGTGGGTGAAGATCGGCGTCAAGAAGGACGGCACGATCGTGGCCGCCGACGGCATCTTCAAGTTCCAGGCTGGCGCCTTCCCGGGATCGCCGGTCATGAACGGCTGCCTCTGCGCCTATGCGCCGTATGACATCCAGAACCAGCGTGCTGTTGGATACGACGTGGTGTCCAACCGGCCCAAGGCGGCCGCGTATCGGGCGCCTGGCTCGCCGATCTCCGCCTTCGCGGTGGAAAGCGTCATCGACATGTGCGCCGCCGCCATCGGGATGGACCCGTTGGAAATCCGGGCGAAGAACGCTTGCCATATCGGCACGCCGACGATCTTCGGGCCGAAGCACGCACATGCGGGCTACGCCGAGACCGTCCAGGCGCTGATGGACCATCCCGCCTACCAGGTGAAGCTGGGCCCGAACCAGGGCCGCGGCGTTGCCTCCGGCTACTGGTTCAATGGCGCGGGCGAGTCGAGCGCCACCATGCAGGTCAATGCCGACGGGACGGTGCTGGTCGCGACCGGCAGCCCGGATATCGGCGGTTCCCGCGCGTCCATGGCGATCATGGCGGCGGAAACGCTTGGTGTTGACTACAACAATGTCCGTGCGATCGTCGCCGACACCGGCAATATCGGCTACACCCATGTCACCGGCGGGTCTCGCGTGACCTTTGCCACGGGTATGGCCGTGGTGAACGCCACCAAGATCGTGATCAAGGATCTCTGCCGGCGTGCGGCGGTCATCTGGGACGTCGATCCGGAAGGCGTGATCTGGGAAGACGGCTATGCGAAGCCGGCCGGATTGAATGTCGGCGACTTCAAGCCGTTGTCCTTGCGGGAGATCGCGGCGAAGGCGGCGGCAACCGGCGGGCCGATCACGGCCTCGGCCGGGGTGAATGCCGGCGGTCAGGCTCCCGGCTTCACCACCCAGTTCTGCGACGTGGAAGTGGACCCGGAGACCGGCAAGGTCACCATCCTGCGCTTCGTCGCGGCTCAAGACGTGGGTCGCGCCATCCACCCGTCTTACGTGGAAGGCCAGATCCAAGGCGGTGTCGTACAGGGCATCGGCTGGGCACTGAACGAGGAATATATCTACAATTCCAAAGGTCAGCTCGATAACGCAGGGTTCCTGGACTATCGCTGCCCGGTCGCCTCCGACCTGCCGATGATCGACGCGGTCCTGGTCGAAGTGCCGAACCCGGCCCATCCCTACGGGGCAAAGGGTGTGGGCGAGGTCAATATCTGCGCGCCGATGGCTGCCATCGCGAATGCGATCGCCGCCGCGACCGGCAAGCGGATGACCGAGCTGCCGATGTCTCCGCCGCGCGTTCTGGCCGCTTTGTCGGCCTGAACCATGGGTGAACCGGTGCGGGTTGTGTTCACGACGGGATTCTCACGCCGTTATACGGGCGGCGTGAGAGAGTTCGAGATCGAGGCACGCAACCTGCGCCACGTCATCCGGGAGATGGACGTGATGTTCCCCGGCCTGGCGAACACGCTGGAAGAAGAGACAACGGTTGCGATCGACGGGGAACTTTATGAGATCGACTTCACCCAACCGGTGAAGGAAGGGGCGGAAATCTTTTTCATCCCGAAGATCGAGGGCGGGTAAGGGATCCGCCTGAAATACAAACCGCCCGCTCACCGTCATTGCCGGACTTGATCCGGCAGCCCGCCCCCTGCCGTTGAAGCGCGGGTTGCCGGGACAAGCCCGGCAATGACGAGGGGACCGGTTGACCTACCCGGCGCACATGGCCATCAGGCCTCGCACGTCCGCCAGCCGCTCCAAACCTCCGATCTCCGCGAGCAACGCCTGGGTCTTCGCCGCCCCCAGGATCGGCTCGACCAGGGCCACGAATTTCGCCTCCAACCGGCGCCCCTGATCCGCCGTATCGGGCGCCGGAATGCCCGAATCGTGGCGCGCCGTCAGTCTGGTTCCATCCGTCAGCAGCAGGTCGATCTCGGCGAAGGTGTTGGGGATCCCGGTGCGGAAATCCAGCTCCACCCGGTCGCGCAGGCCAACCAGGGTGGTATCGGCGGCCACTTCCTCCGAATAGGTCGACAGCCGGCTGGTATCGACGCCAGCCAGGCCCATCGCGGTGGCCAATCGAAGGGAGAACTTGGCTTCCAGCCCGGTCTTCGGCGCCAGGATATTGCAGATGCGGTCGCAGGATTCCTCAAGCTGCACCCGGACCGTCTCGACCCGGTCCGGCGTGATCCCATGATCTTCGCGCAGCTTGCGTGCCGCCTCGATGGACGAGTGCACCATGTAGCAGGCCGCATGGTATTTGAAGAGATTGCCGCGGATATACCAGCCGCCGGGAGGTGTCTCCAACGCACGATCCGGGGAGAAATCCGGGCTGTGGGTTTTCGCAAACCCCTGGACGCATTCCACGACGTCGGTGCGGCTGGTGAAGCCACGCGCCGCCAGTTTTGCCGCCAAGTAGCCGTGATAGGACGCCTTGCCAGCGTGCAACGGCTTGCACATGGTGCCGAACATCGATTTCAGGCCGGCGGCCTGGGTGCCGGCGATGCCCAAAGCGGTGGCGAATTGCTCCGCATCCAGGCCCAGCAGATGTGCGCAGGCGGCGGCGGAGCCGAAACTGCCGATCGTCGCGGTCGCATGGAAGCCCAGCACATCATAGTGCCCGGGCGCGATCACCCGGCCGATCCGGCACTGCAGTTCATAGCCGGCGACGAAGGCGGTCAGAATATCGGCGCCGGACGACCCGCGCTCCTCGGCCAGAGCCAACAGCGCCGCCAGGATGGCAACCGAGGGATGGCCCGGCATCGCCAGGTTCACATCGTCGAAATCCAGCGCATGGGAAGCAGCCCCGTTCACGATCGCCGCGGAAGCCACCGGCAGTTTGCCAGCATGGCCGAATACGGTCGCCGCCTCCTTGCCGCCCTGCTCCTGCATTTCCGCCAGCAGAATCCCGACCAGTTCGTCGGACGCGCCGGCCAGGGTGCAGGCGACATAATCCAGCACGCATTGGCGCGCCCAGGCCCGGATATCCTCCGGAATGTCGGCCAAGGTCAGGGTGCGGGCGCGTTCGGCCAGGGTGCGGGTCAGGCCCTTGGCATGGATATCGGTGATGGCGTTCATCGGTCATGTCCTCCAGATGTCGGCGTCTTGGGCGCGATCAGCGTCCGCGATAGACAGGTTTGCGCTTCTCGTTGAAGGCGAGGATGCCCTCGCGGCGATCCTCGGTCGGGACCATGCGATTATAGGCCTCGATCTCGAACATCATGGCGCTTTGCAGGTCCATATTCTGCCCCATGTTGACCGACTGCTTGATCTGACGGGTCGAGATCGGGGCGTTGCCGGCGATCACGGACGCGGTCTCCAGCGCCTCGGCCAGCAGGGCCTCGGGCTTGCAGATGCGATTGACCATGCCCCAGTCATAGGCGTCCTGGACCGAAAACGGCTTGCCGGTCAGCAGGATTTCCTTGGCGCGGCGAGACCCGACCGCGCGCGGCAGGTTCTGCGTGCCGCCGGCCCCCGGCATGATGCCCAGGGTGACCTCGGTGAGTGCGAACCGCGCGGTGTCAACCGCATAGATGAAATCGGCGCACAGTGCCATTTCCATCCCGCCGGCATAGGCGGCGCCGTTCACCGCGGCGATGATCGGCGTCGGACAGGATATCATGGCGCGGATGGCCCGCTCGAAGATCAGATGCTGATCCTGCCATTGTTCGTCCGTCATGCCCCGGCGCTGCTTCAGGTCGCCGCCGCCGCAGAACACCCGGCCGGCGCCGGTCAAGATGATGCAACGCTGGGCGTTCGGCGCGGCGCAGAACCCGTCGAACACGTCCAGCAGATCCACCCCCATCTGGGTGTTCATCGCATTCACGGACTCAGGGCGATTCAACGTCACCAGGACCGTATGGTCCTGTGGTTGCTCGACTTTCAGGGTTTCGTAGGTCTTCATTCCATTGCCTGCATGATCAGTCGTGTAAACGTGTCGACGGAGCCTGGGTCAATCCAGCGCATCACCGCCACCAAATCCTGGTCGGGCGCGACCCAGGTGATGTTGCCACCGGCGCCGGAGGCGAAGAAGCTACGCTCCGGGGCGCTCTTGTATCGCCCATGGCCGGTGTTCAACCACCACAGCAACCCGTAATTGCGGTTCAACATGCAGGGTCGCAGCGATTCGTCGATCCAGCTCTCGGGCAGAATGCGCTTTCCCTGCCACTCCCCGCGGGCGAGCATCAGCAGGCCGATCCGGGCCTGGTCCTCCGCATGGATCAGCATGCCGCCGCCCCAATGCGTGCCGCCCGAGACGCTTTCGATCAGGCGTCCCTCCACATCGACCGTGGAGGTCCGGTAACCGTGCCAAGACCAGGAGTCCGATGCCCCGATCGGGCGCATGATGCGTTCGGCGAAGACCTCCGGCAAAGGCCGGCGAAAGCGACGCAGCAGGGCCAGGCTCAGCCGGTTCACCCGCACATCGTTGTATTCCCAATGGGTGCCGGGAGCCTGCAACGGCCGTGGATCGCCCTTTTTCCCCTTCCCTTCGACCGCCAGGTTGCGGTTGCGATCGATCACATCGGACTTGCCGAACAGTTCGCCTTCCCACTCGGAGGTGTTTTGCAGCAGATGCCGCCAGGTGATGGCGCGATTTTGTGGATTCTCGAAACCGCCGTCCTGCACGGTCTTGCCGACCTGTTCGTCCAGGTCGGCTATCAGCCCGTCCATGACCGCGATGCCGGCCAGCAGACTGAGATAGCTTTTGGCGGCCGAGAACGTGAAATCGACCTGCTCGGTATCGCCCCAGCTCACGATCTTGTGGCCCGCGCGCAACACCATGCCGTTCGGCTCCCCGCGCGGTCGGATCGGCCCCAGGATTTCATTGAGCGGCGGCGGCTCGAAGAAGCCGCTTTCCAGGTGCAGGCGCAGATCGCGGGGCCATTGCACCTCGTTTTCCGACGCGAACCGCGCGGCCTCTTCCAGCCACATCCAATTCATGCCCGCCACGTCGGCCGGCGCCTCGGGCCACGGTGTCCCATGCGGCGGCGGCATGCGGGCGGTCAGTTGCATACAGGCATTTCCTTCCCATTGGACCCAGACTTCGGGGTCAGACTATGGCGCGGCCGGTGTTAGGCGCATAGTGCTGTCAGAGCATGCAACCGTGAGAGGTGCCCACGTGGCCAAGCTTGACCGCGATGCCAGACGATCCGCCTTGCTGACAGCGCCGTTGTTCCAGGCGATGACATCATCCGAACTGGATCAGATTCTCGAACTTGCCTCCGAGCGCCGCGTCCGGCGTGGGCAGACCATTTTCCAGAAGGGTGACGACGGGACCTCGATGATGGCGGTGCTGAGCGGGCGGGTCCGCATCGGGTCGGTGTCGGCCGATGGCAAGGAGGTTACGCTCAACGTCATCAATCCGGGCGAGGTGTTCGGCGAGATCGCGCTGCTGGACGGCAAGCCCCGCAGCGCCGATGCCTCCGCCACCGAGGAGACCAATCTGCTGGTCCTCGAACGCCGTCACTTCCAGCCCTTCCTGACGGCGAACCAGGACCTGACCTTGCGGTTGCTGGCGGTGCTGTGCGACCGACTGCGGCGCACCAGCGTGGCCCTGGAGGAGATCGCCCTGTTCGATCTGCCCGCTCGGCTGGCGCGGGTTCTTCTGCAACTTGCCAATGATTACGGTCGGACCACGCCCGCCGGCACCCGCATCGACTTCAAGCTGTCGCAACGCGATCTCAGCAACCTCGTTGCCTCGACGCGGGAGAGCGTCAACAAGCAGTTGCGGATTTGGCGGGATGCCAAGGTCGTGGACCTGGATGGCGGGTATGTCGTGATCCTGCGGGCGGATCGGCTGCGCGCGCTGATCGAGGGCGAGTGACGGACGTCACTCGATGGTTAGAAGGCGAGTGACGTCCGTCACCCGATGGTTAGAAGACGAGTGACATCCGTCACTCGATGGTTAGAAGGCGAGTGACGTCCGTCACTCGATGGTTAGAAGACGAGTGACATCCGTCACCCGATGGTTAGAAGACGAGTGACATCCGTCACTCGGGGGCGAGCGCCGGTAAATCCAGGCAATCCTCGATAATCGCGTCCGTGGCCAGCGCGCTGCTGTACCCATGGTAGGAGCGGGCGAAATTGGCCACCCGGCGCCGTGTCCCGGTGTCGTCGAGCAGGCGGCGCACCGCCGCTCCCGCCGCGTCCGCATTGGCATCCGGAGGGATACCGTGGCCCAGGCCCTGCCGAACCAGGCGATGCAGGACCATCATCTGCTCGATCGGGTCGGGTAGCAGCAGCACCGGGCGGGATGCCAGCAGGGCTGGTCCCACCATGCCGATATCCTGACAGGCCACGATGTCGCAGTCGGCCAGGGCCGCGGCCCGATCCAGAGGCGCAGCATACACCCGCAGGCCGGGACGTTCGAGGGTAGCCGCCTGTTCGACGGAAATTCCTGCCGCCTGGACGACGGTCGGCAGGCCGAGGGCTACCAACGCGTTCAGCAAGGATCGGAACGGCCGGTGGCGGCCATCCACGGCCACGAACACCCGTTCGGCCGTCCCGGGCGGCCAGTCGAACGGTGCTCCGGTCGAAGGGCCGAAGATCGGACCGCAATAGTCGGCATCGCCTCGGTCTTCGTAGTGGTCCAGTTCCGGAAAGGTGCAGAGGTAGTTGACCTCGGTCGTGAACAGATCGGCCAGGGACAGCAGCGGTTCGGCCCCTTCCGCCCTCAGGCACGCATTGATGACGGGAAGCACCCGCCCCTCCGCGCTGAGGAAATAGTCCTCCGGGACCGCCGCCCAGGGGCGCATCGACGGCAGCGGCTCGGTTGGCGGCGGCAGGGCATAGCCGTCGCCGATTGCCGCCACCGGCAGGCCGGCGATCCGGCTGGCGAGCATGGCAGTAGGGGCCAAACCTGCGAACACCAGGTCCGGCGCCGCGGTGGACAGCACGTCGGCCCAGCCGCGGAGCAGCCCCCACAAGGAATCCTGCGTGGCGTAGCCGGTCACCAGCAGCACATCGGCATAGGTCGAGGCCAGGAAGCCCGGCGGCGGTTCGGCGCGCCAGGCGGGCGCGTCCAGCAGCAGGGTCAGCCCCGCCGCTCGCAGAATGGGCACTGCCGCCACATCGGGCGGCACCGCGACACAGACCTGGTGCCCTGCCGCGATCAGGCCAGCCGCAAGCGGCACGATCTGTTCGGCTTGGCGAACTGCGTTCCCCAACTCGCAGGCAAAGAGGATGCGTTTGGCCATCGCCGGGTCTAGCGCCGGTCGAGGCTGAAACGGCCGGCCCCGTAGGCCGCGATCTGCAGGAAGCCGCCCGCCATGCAGATATTCTTCATGAAGTGCAGCATCTGGCCCCGATCCGCCGGCACGTAATGCACTACGAAGGCCGTCGCCACGCACCAGAAGGCCAGGATGAAAGCCGAACCCCGCGCCCGCCAGCCGACCAGCAGGGCTGCTGCCACGGCCAGTTCCACCGCCAGAGTGATGGCATAGGCGGCGGACACGGCGGGCAGACCCTGTTTGGCGAAACTCGCCATGGTCGCGGCCGGCGCCATGGCCTTGTTCACACCCGCCTGGAGCATGAACGCCGCCATCGCCAGGCGCCCCAGCAAAGCCAGCAGAGGCGCCATGAAGCGCATCAGCCGGTGATTTCGATACCGGCGAAGAAGAACGCGATCTCACCCGCGGCGTTCTCGACGCTGTCGGAGCCGTGGACCGAATTGGCCTCGATGCTTTCGGCGAACAGCGCGCGGATGGTGCCCGCGGCGGCCTTGGCCGGATCGGTGGCGCCCATGACGTCACGGTGGCGGAGGACGGCGTTGTCGGCCTCCAGGACCTGCGCGACGACGGGGCCGGAGATCATGAAATTCACCAGGTCACGATAGAACGGACGTGCTGCGTGGACCGCGTAGAACGCCTCCGCCTGGGCTTGGGTCAGTTGCAGGCGCTTCTGCGCGATAATCCGCAGGCCGGCCTCTTCCAGGCAGGCGTTGACCTTGCCGGTCAGATTCCGCCGCGTGGCATCGGGTTTGATGATGGAAAGGGTACGCTCGGTTGCCATGGGGGGAGTTCCTGGTCTGTGGTCATCACAACGATGGTGCCGGATAATGGTCCAATCGGGTCCGAGCACCACCAAACAGGCGGCTGACTAGGCGTTCTTGGCGCTAACGGCAACCTATCGCCGATGACAGTCCGTTCAGCCCGCATCCCGGCGCATGCCGCCGATTAGCGCCAATCCCTCCGCGACAGAGACGAATTCCCCACCGCCGGCCAGTTTCTCGACCCCAAACCGATCGGCGAACAGGCGGCGCACCGCGGGCACAAAGGCGGTGCCGCCGGTCAGGAACACCTTGTCGATATCCCCAGTGGCCAGACCGGCCGAAGCCAGGGCCTGATCGACCGTTGCCCCCAGACGCGCCAGATCCACCTCAATCCAGGTGTCGAAGTCGGAGCGCGTGATGGTCTTCTCCATCTGGAAGCCTTTGTGCCGGAAGCGCAGCACGGTGCTGTCCGCCCCGGACAACGCCGCTTTTGCCGTCGAGACGGCCCGATACAGTTCGTAGCCTTGTCCGTCCTCGATAATGGATGCCAGATGGCGCAGGCGTTCCGGGTGTTGGGCGGTGCGAGCCACTTCCTCGATCGCGCGCATGGTGCGCGGCGCCCGCATCAGCGACAAAAGGTGCCACCGAGCAAAGCCCGCGTAGAACTCCACCGGCACTGGCATGTTCTTGCCCATGACCCGGTAGGTGTCGTCCTTGCCAAGAAGCGGCGAGATCGCCCGGTCGATGATCCTGTAGTCGAACACGTCGCCGGCGATCCCAATTCCCGCATGACCGAGCGGCGTGACACCGCCTCGGGCACCGGGTTCGAAGCGCAGGATAGAAAAATCGCTAGTGCCACCGCCGAAATCGCCGATCAGCACGGTGGCGGGCTCGGTCAATTCGCTGGCAAAGCGCATCCCGGCCGCCTCGGGTTCCAGGGCCAGAGCGACGTCCGTCCTGCCGGCGTCGGCAAAGCCGGCGATCAGGCGAGTCGCACCCAGGGCATCGTCGGGGAATTCTCCGGCGAAGCGAACCGGGCGGCCGGCGACCAGGCAGGGAACGGGGCCGCAATCCTTCAGCA
Organism: Nitrosovibrio sp. Nv4; assembly: GCA_943330455.2. Lineage (GTDB taxonomy): Bacteria > Pseudomonadota > Alphaproteobacteria > Acetobacterales > Acetobacteraceae > Rhodopila. The sequence continues at coordinate 17,753 of CALQHT020000080.1, forward strand.
GGACGCTCAGAAAACTGCCGATCAGGCGTTCCAGGGTAAAGGTACGGCCGAAAATCCGGGTTTCCGTGAAGCTCTTCTGCGCCAGATAGGTCTTCATCGACATGATCAGCCTGGTGTCCAGCGGATCGTCGAGGTAGGCCTCGATCGCCTGGGGACCGGCGGCATGGTGCAGGATCTGCCGGCCGCGCGTATCGTCGTGCCAGAAACAGAGGACGGTGCGGAACACGTCCAACAGGCCCGCCTCGGTGGGAAATTGCTGGGTTACGACGCTGCCGTCAGTGTGCAGCAGGGCTACGACGCTGTTGGTGGTGCCGAAGTCTACGCCGATCGCTTTGAGCATCGGGGGCAGTTATCAGGTTTTTGGGGGAGGGAGAAAGGCGGGGCTTTGCCCCGAACCCCACCAAAAGGGCTCTGCCCTTCTGGACTTCCCGCCAAAGGCGCGGCCTTTGGAATGCGATTCTTTCGTTGCCTTGAGGGATGGGGCCCTATTCGGACCTCTCACCGTCCGAGTAGGGCCCCATCCCTCAAGGCAACAATGTTCCGGTTCCAAGGGCCGTCGCCCTTGGTGGGGTGTCCAGAGGGGCAAAGCCCCTTTGGTCGGGGTCCGGGGCGGAAGCCCCGCCTTTCTCTCCGCCCCCGAAACCTGATAACTGCCCCTCATGTCGCTCCTGGTCATCTCCTCCCTCACGATCCGCCTGGGCGGGCGCACGTTGCTCGACGGCGCCGATCTCACCGTCGACCCGGGCCGCCGCATCGGGCTCGTCGGACGCAACGGAGCCGGCAAGTCCACCCTGTTGCGCGCCATCGCCGGCGAGATGCCCATCGACGGCGGCGACATCCGCCTCGCCCGCAACGCACGCCTCGCCACCGTCAAGCAGGAAGCGCCGGAAGGACCTGCCTCGCTCCTCGACACGGTCCTGCAAGGCGATCCCGAACGCCTGGCCCTTCTCGCGGAAGCCGAAACCGCCGATCCCCACCGCCTGGCCGAAGTGCATGAACGGCTGCGCGCCATCGGCGCCGAATCGGCCCCGGCCCGAGCCGCCACCATCCTCGCCGGCCTCGGCTTCGACGAAGCCGCCCAGGCCCGCCCGGTTTCCGAATTCTCCGGCGGCTGGCGGATGCGCGTTGCCCTCGCCACCGCTCTGTTCGCCAACCCCGACATCCTGCTGCTGGACGAACCCACCAATCACCTGGACCTGGAAGCGACCATGTGGCTGGAAGGCTGGCTCGCCCGCTTTCCCGGCGCCGCCCTGGTGGTCTCCCACGATCGAGGCCTGCTGGATCGCGCGGTGGAGGCCATCGCCCATCTCGATCACGGTAAAATCTCGCTGACCCCAGGCGGGTTCGACGAATTCGTCCGTATCCGAACCGAACGCGCCATGCAGCAGACCCGCGCCGCCGAACGCATTGCCCTGGAGCGCGCGCATATCCAGTCCTTCATCGATCGCTTCCGCTACAAGGCCAGCAAGGCCCGTCAGGCGCAGGCGCGCATCAAGGCGCTGGAACGCCTGCCGCAGATCGACACCGTCATCGAAGACGCCCCCACCCGCTTCAATTTCCCCGAGCCGACCCGAATCGCCCCGCCCATCCTGGCGTTGGAGCGGATCGCCATCGGCTATGACGGCACGCCGGTGCTGCGCAACATTTCCCTCACGCTCGATATGGACGATCGTATTGCACTGCTGGGTGCCAACGGAAACGGCAAGTCCACACTGGCAAAATTGATTGCCGGTCGGTTGGAGCCGCTGTCCGGCGAAATCCGCCGCGGCCCGAGACTGAAGGTCGGTTACTTCGCCCAGCACCAGACCGACGAGTTGGTGATGGACGAAAACCCCATCGACCACATGGCCCGCGCCCTGCCGCGCGCCCTGCAACCACAGCTCCGCGCGCAGCTCGCCCGCTTCGGCCTGGACGCGGACCGCGCCGAAACCCCGATCGCCAATCTGTCCGGTGGAGAAAAGGCCCGCCTACTGCTGGCTCTGGCCACCCGCGACGCGCCGCAACTGCTGATCCTGGACGAGCCCACCAACCATCTGGACATCGATGCGCGAGAAGCCCTGGTAAAGGCCCTGGCTGACTTCGAGGGCGCGGTCCTGCTGATCACCCATGACCCGCATCTGGTGGAACTCGTCGCCGACCGATTGTGGCTGGTGGCCGACGGCACCGTGCGATCCTTCGACGGAGACCTGGACGACTACCGCGCCCTGCTCGTCGAACGCGCCCGCCCGGTGGCAAAGGCGGACACCGTCACGCGCCGCGACGACCGGCGAGAACGCGCCCAGACCCGCGCCGCGCTCGCCCCGTTACGGAAGCTGGCCAAAGATGCCGAAGCCCTGATCGCCCGCCTGCGCACCGAACAGCAGGGAATCGAGGCCAAGCTCGCCAACCCGGCCATGTACGACCCGTCCCGAATCGCCGAAGTGACCGCCGCCAACACCCGCCTGGCCGCGATCAAACGCGAAACGGCCAACGCCGAACAACAATGGCTGGAAGCGGAAGAGGCGTTGGAAGCGGCGTGCTGACCGGCACCGTCCCGTTGCTTTGAACGCCGGCTGCCGAGTCAGCAACGACGCGGTTGTTGCACCAGTTCCGTCATTTTGGCCTTCATGACGAAATCGCCGAAGTCCATCTGCATGTCATCGGCGACACCGTTTTCCCAGTAACGCATCCCGACCTCATAGGCGGGCGTCATCCCACCGGATTTGCGGTCGAAGAACGCAAGTCTGACCCGCGTACTTGGCAATGCCGACAACATTGGAAAGTCGGTCTTGAAAGGCGGCTTCCAGTCGAGGATCGCCGCGGAACTATCCTCTCCACCATCCTCATCTGTGCCATCGAACAGAGGAATGGTTACGAATTTCTTACCTTCACGGGCCGCCGAGATGATGAAAGCGGTGTGCATCATCGGAAACAAAGTGCCGGGAGGAAGTTCCAATTTGAAATCCCGCGGCATCGTGTAACGCGCCTCTCCCGGCCCCTGCGCGCGCCGCAAGGACGCCGTGCCACCAGTCTGCGCGGTGACCGCGGTATCGGTGGTTTGACGCATATTGAACCGAAACTTCAGACCGTCCTTGGATTCCCAGGTCGTATAATCCGACACCATCTCGATGTCCTGACCATCGGCATTGGTGATTGTCATGCTCAAGCGCTGGCGCACCGCCCAACCGTCGCAGGCATCGACGACTTCGTAGCCCATCGTGCCGCGCGCACCGACGATTTCGTTGCCTCGCACCCGGTCCAAGGTCAGCACATAACTGGCCTGGTGCGCGGCCATGCGCGTCGCGGTCTGGGCCAACGTCGCCGGGGGTGCGTTGGCCGCCAGAACCGGCATGCCCGGAGCGGACAACAGCAGCGCCGCGAGGGCAACAAAAAGACGCATCAATTTCTCCGCATCGGTGGCGAACGACAGGTTCACCGGCCATAGAATAGGAAAGCGCGAGCCGTCACGCCAGCAAAACACCACATCTGCTATCGTGGTTGCGTGCGGCCCTTCTCGACCTGCCCCGCCGAACTGTCCCGCGAACTGCTCCACTGGCCTGCCCACCGGCCGCAAGACACCACAGACCCGGCGGCCAGCACAACATGGTGTGGCACATCAATTCCAAACATGATTGCATGCGACGGGGTCATTAAATTGCCGCCATGGTGGAATTGTCACCACGACTTGCCTAGCATCGCTTGCTATTCCACTGCGTGTGCACTAGTTAAGTCCCGAATCGGCCGCGAATCCGGCGCGGCGAAACATAGGCAGGCTGCTCTCGCCCTGTCGTATGGGTCGGCAATTGGCCGGGAATCGATGCCTGCTTCATTCTGGTTACAAACCATAACGACGTGCGTGTATGCAGCGCCGGGCGACGCCAAACCCTTGTTCACCGACCATCTTGTCTGTGAACCTCACGGGAAAGCCGGCGAGTCGGGCCAACATGAGAAAATCGAATGTCCGAACCGGGTGATTACATTGTCTGAGAACGCCAAACTACGCTTCGACCCAGCCCAGGGCAGAATTGCTCCGGAATCGACCTCCCAACCCGCCACGCCCCTGGATGACGACGAAGCGCAAATGCGGCGCGCCCTTGGTCTGGATGGCGGCATGCCTCGACCCCGTATGGACCAGGACCGCTCCGAGCCTGTATCGCGCGGCGCCGACCGCTTCACATCCGACCGTTTCTCGCAGGGCCACCGCCGTCGATTCGTTCAGGACGGGGACGTTCCCGTCACCGTCGTGCGCCGCGACATCGCCGCCGACACCTCCAACCGCCTCGCCGCGTCAGGACCTTCGTCCAGTCGTTTGCAGCGCGTCGAAACCGCGCTCGCCGCTGAAACGGCCGCGCGGGAACGTGCCGAACGTCAACTGTCCGAAGCGCAGGCACAGATCCGCGACCTGCAAACCAAAAACGGACATGCCGAACTGGCCCGCGCCGAGGCAGCCGATCTGGTCCGCCGGGAACGGGAAGCTCTCACCGAACTGCGCGCTTCGATC
>CALQHT020000081.1 GCA_943330455.2 Nitrosovibrio sp. Nv4
ATAGACGGCGGCATCAGGAAGCCGGTTAGGCGATCGGTGGGGCGGAAGTTGCTCATTGGCGGCATCCGGGGAGGGAGCGAATCGACGTTACGATTCTAACATGAGCCTCCGGTGGGCGTAAGTCCGACAGGCTGCTAGAGCGGTTTTCCGTTTCCAGGCTGGGTGAAACCGCTCTAGACCACCCACGGAACCGCGGAAGATGCTGCGCCGCTCTCCGATTGACGATCCTGCGCGAGGCCCGCTCTACAGCCCGTACAGCCCGACCGCGTTGTCTCGGAAAATCGCCGTATGTTCCGCATTGGATAGCCGGATCGGAAACGCCGTGACGGGATCGTCGTAGTCCCAATGCGGATAGTCGGTCGCGAACATCACCTTGTCCCAGCCGATCCAGTTCAAGGTATCGCGCAGATGTTCCGCCTGCTCCGGTTCTTCCATCGGCTGCGTGGTAAACCAGAGATGTTCCTTGATGTATTCCGACGGCGGGCGCTTGCAGTCGGGAACCTCGTGCCGGTTCAGCGCCCAATGCTTGTCCAGGCGCCAGCAGAGCGACGGCAGCCAGGCGAACCCGCCCTCGATCATCACGAAGCGCAAACGAGGAAACTTCTCGAACACGCCTTCCAGCGCCAGGCTGGCGATCTGCGCCTGGAAACTATGCACATTGATGTGATGGTCCTGCAGATAGTAACTGGGCCAGCCGCCACCGGTCGAGGCATACCCGCCGCCAACACTGTTCACATGCACCGCGAACGGCAGACCCGCCGCCTGAGACGCCGCGAACATCGGCCAATAACGCTTGCGCCCCAACGGCTCGTTGGTCTTCGATGGAATCAGGATCTGGATGAACCGACGGTCGTTAGCGCGACGGGCGATTTCCTCCACGGCCAAGTCCGGGTCCTCGTGCGTCACGACGATCGAGGCGCGCAGCCGCGGGTCGGGCTTCACCCAATTTTCAATCTGCCATTCGTTGACGGCGGTGGACAGGGCGGCGTCCAGATCGTTGTTGCGCGCCGCCCCGTGCAGTGGCGCCAGCACGCCCACCGCGATGTCGTTGGGGTTCAACAACTGAGTCTGCATGAACGCCAGATCGGAACCGGGCGGGCCTCCGTTCGGCGGCCAGGCATCGCGGCGCGCGGTGGCGGGTGCTGCTTTCGGGTATTGCGTGCCTGTGGTGAACGGCGTGCGCGGCTGGGCGCCATAATCCGCCAGATGCTGTTGCCAGCGCTCCGCCAGCCACGGAAACAGTTCCTTGTTGGAACGCATCGTCGGATGGATGTCGCAATCGACGATCCCGGCCTTGCTGCCGATGCCGGTATTGCGGTCGAGGACCTCGCTCATGACAGCGTCTCCTTCAGGCTTGGATAGGTGGCAAGCGGGTTGTCCACCGCGATCTTGCGGATCAGATCAGGCGACAGGCCGGGAGGCAAGGCATTGTTGCCCTCAAAATGCCAATGCGGGAAGTCGGTAGAGAACAACAATATGTCATCGGCGCCGATATGGTCGAGGATTTTCAGCACCTCCTCCGCGCCCGGGGCATCGAAGGGTTGGGTGGTGAAGCGCACATGTTTGCGCACCAGATCGCCCGGAGATTGGGTGAACCACGGCGTTTCCCCGCGCAGCCCGCGCCAGGACTTGATCGCGCGCCACAGGAAGGCCGGCAGCCATGTGACGCCGGATTCCACCAGCACCACGCGCAGGTTGGGGAAATGATTGAACACCCCCTCCCCCATCAGTGACAGGAGTTGGGCCTCGAAACCGGCGGTCTGGGCAACATAATCCTGCGTGAAATGGGACGGCCAGCCGTTAGAGGTCGGGGCGTGCCGCATCGCGCTGCCCGCATGGATGGCGATGGGCAGGTTGTGCTTCGTCGCGGCCTCATAGATCGGCCAGTAATAGCGCCGTCCCAGCAGCATTTCGTTCATCGCCAGAAGCTGCACCTGGACGAAGCGCTTGTCGGCCGCTTTCCGCTCGATTTCTTGCGCGGCGTAGACCGGGCTTTGGGAGGGAACGACGATGGCGGATCGCAGCCGATGATCCTGGTCCAGCCACTGATCGGCGATCCAGTCGTTCACCGCCTGACACAGGGCCTGGGCCAGATCCTCGGAATGGACCGCCTGCGCGCCCCATAGGCAATGGATGATGGCGGCTCTGGTCCCGAACCCATCCAGCGCATGGCGTTGCAGCAGAGCCAGGTCGGTGGCGGCCTTTCCGGCGGATGGTCGCCAGTCGGGACGGCAGGTCAGCGGGGCGTTGTTGGGGTAGCTCGCCAGATCCAGCCCGTCGGTGCCGCGAGAGGTGATCATCTCCTGCCAGGCCTCCGACATATACGGCAGCAGGGCTTTCATGGCGGGGACGGCGACGTGGACGTCGCAGTCGATGGCACCTGGAGGAAGCTGGGTCATGGATGGTTTCCGGTCGGGCTGGATTGCCGGCAGGGTAGCGGGACATCGGTGGGGCGTCACGAGGGAAGCCGACCCGAAAGCTCAGACCCGGCGTCTCAGGCGGGTGATGCGGAGAGCGGCATCTGCCCTACGCATCGTACTCGGCCGCGTCGTACGCAATGGTTTCTTTCTCTCGGTGACGCTTGTCCTGATGCCAATGAAGCCGAGCTCTGTCTGCCTACCCAAACGCGGCAAACACCTCCTCGATCGCCTTCATCTGGTTCCCCGCCGCCGAGGACGGCACAATGATCAAGTCACGCACGCCCGCCGCCTTCCAAGCCTCCACCCCATCCCGCACCTTCGACGCCGTCCCGAACAGCGTATTGTCCGCCAGCCATTTGTCGCTGAAGCAGCCGGGCACATCGGCATTCCGCCCCTCGGCGATGGCTTTCTCGACCGCCTCCATCTCCTCGACGTAGCCAGCTTCCTTCCAGTAGTTCCGATAGTTGGGCAGGAACCCATAGCTGGTCAGGGTGCGGCGGTTGACGGCCTTCGCCGCCTCGATGTCGTCGCTGATGCAGGTCGGGATCATGTTGCCCAGGAAGAACCCGGGATCGTTTCGCTTGGCATCCGGCAAGGCCGCCAGCGACACGCCCATATGCGAGAGTGACGCGTTGGCGAACACCACGCCTTCCGCAATTTCTCCAGCCAGGGCCACCATCCTTTTGCGCAAGGCGGCGATGATGATCGGGGGCAGCTCACCCAACCCTTCCTGAGCACGGAACCGTTCCACGAACGACCGTGTATCGCCCAGCGGCTTGCCGGGGGTCACGCCCATCCGCACATGCGACGGCCCATGCGCCACGCCGATCCCCAGGCGGAACCGGCCGCCGGACACCTCATGCATCACCGCCGCGCTCTGCGCGAAATCGGTGATCGTGCGCTGATAGATCGGCGCGATCGCGGTGCCGAAGGGGATCGTTTCGGTGTTCCAGGCCAGCGCCTCGCACAGCGACATGTTGCCGAACGGGCTGGGCGAGAAAATCCCGCCAAACCCGCGCTTTTCGACCTCCTTGGCCAATTCGATGGTGCGGCGACGGCGGCCGGGAACGGCGATCAGGCAAATGGCGGGATGCTTGGCTGGCATGGTGGCGGACGTCCTTGGATCGTTTGAACGAAATCTAACCGGTTTCCGTCCCAACGGGAACGGCACCACCCCTCCCCCACCGCCCGGACCGCTGTTACCAATACAACCCAAACGAAACAGAGGACCGCCCCATGCTGACCCTGCGCAAAACCCAACCCGGCTTCGGCCTCGATCTGCATGAGGGCACCGAAGCCCCCTCACCTGGCCCCGGCCAGGTGACCGTGCGAGTCGAAAACGCCGGCATCTGCGGCTCGGACGTGCATGCCTATGAGTGGACCGACGGCTATGGCTTCATGGTGCCACATCTTCCCGTCACCATGGGCCACGAATTCGCCGGCCGCATCGTGGCCCTCGGCACTGGCACCGGGTTGAAAGAAGGTTCGGCCGTCACCGTCATGCCCGCCGTCACCTGCGGGCATTGCGCCAACTGCCAGCGCGGCGACGCCCGCAACTGCCTCAACCGTCAGTCGATCGGCCTGACCCTGCCCGGCGGGTTCGCCCGCTTCGTTACCATCCCAGCCACCAACTGCATGTCCCTCCCCCCCAACGTCGACACCGAACTCGGTGCCCTCACCGAGCCGCTCGGCGTTGGTTGCGAGGCCGTTTTGACCGGTGAGGTCGGGCTGGGCGATACCGTGCTGGTGATGGGTCCAGGCACGATCGGCCAGGCCATCGCGTTGTTCGCCCGCGCCGCCGGCGCCGGACGGGTCCTGATCGCCGGACGCGCCGACGGCCCCCGCTTCGACGTGATGCGCCAACTCGGCTTCGACGACATCCTTGACGTCGCCGACGGCTCGCTCACCGATCTGGTGCTGGCGGCGACCGGCGGGCGCAAGGTCGACATCGTGATCGAGGCAACGGGCTATCCCCCCGCGGTCAATGACGGACTGGCAGTCCTGCGGACCGGTGGGGTGTTCGTCGTGGCCGGTATCCATCCCGGCCCGGTGTCGATCCATCTGACCAATTTCGTCCGCGCCCGCCACCAGTTGCGCGCCACCCATGGCTGCGACCGACCGACCTGGGACAAGGTGCTGACCCTGATGGGACGCGAGCCGGAGCGTTTCCGCCCGATGATCACCCATCGATTGCCGCTCGATCGCGGGATCGAGGGGTTCGAACTGTCCCGCCAGCGCGCCGCGTCAAAGGTGATGCTGAGGCCCTGAACGCGAAACAGGGGCCATCAGGCCCCTGTCCGCACGCTCGGCTGACGGCAGGTTGGCTACTTGTTTTCCAAACCCTCCGAAAAGATGTCGCGGTCTTTCGTCTCGGGCAGGAAGATCGCGCCGATCACGACCGTGCCGGCCGCGATAGCCACCGGATACCACAAGCCGAAATACGGGCTGCCACTTTGCGCGTTCATGGCAAACACCGTGGCGGGAAGCAGCCCACCGAACCAGCCATTGCCGATATGATAGGGCAGAGACATCGACGTGTAGCGGATACGGGTCGGGAACAATTCGACCAAGGCCGCGGCTATCGGCCCGTAAACCATCGTCACAAGCAGCACGAGGAACGTCAGGACCAACACGATCCCTCCGGTCTGCCCACGGAAGACATCGACGGGATTGGACATCTTCGCGACCGACGGGTTCGACGCCGCCGGGTAACCCGCCGCCGTCAACGCGTCCCCGATCTGCTTGGTCAAAGCCGCGGTCTTGGCGGCGGCTTCGGCTCCCGCGGCCTTGGCATCAAATCCCTGGATCGTCTTGTCGCCGATCTTCACGCTGGCAACCGTACCCGGAGAGGCCGGCTGCACCGAGTATTGCACCGACTGGCGAGCCAGGGTCGCTTTCAGGATATCGCAGTCGTTGGTGAACTTGCTGGTGCCGGTCGGGTTGAACTGGAAGGAGCAGTTGGCCGGATCGGTGACCACCGTGACGGTCACCGTCTCATGCGCCTTGGTCAGAGCCGGATTGGCAAGCCCGGCCAGCAGGTGAAAGGTCGGGAAATAGGTAATCGCCGCGATCAGGCAGCCGCCCAGGATGATCGGCTTGCGCCCCACCTTGTCCGACAACCAGCCAAACAGGATGAACCCGCCCGTCCCCAACAACAGCGACCAAGCCACCAGCAGGTTGCCTGTATAGCTGTCGACCTTCAGCGTGTTGATCAGGAAGAACAGCGCATAGAACTGGCCGCCATACCAAACCACCGCCTGCCCGGCGACCATACCCAGCAGCGCCAGCAGCGCCCATTTTGCGTTGCTCCATTTTCCGAAGGCTTCGGTCAGCGGCGCCTTGGACCGCGTGCCGTCCTCCTTCATCCGCTGGAAAGCCGGGCTTTCGGCCAATTGCAGCCGGATCCAGACCGAGATCCCCAGCAGGACCGCGGACAGCAGGAACGGGATACGCCAGCCGCCGAACCATAGTGTCGAGCCCGCATCGCCGCGGAAGTCAGCCGCGCTCATGGACGATTGGGTGAACAGGATCACCAGCAGCGACATGAACAGGCCGGCGGTCGCGGTCGTCTGGATCCAGCTCGTATAGAAGCCGCGGCGTCCATGCGGCGCGTGTTCGGCCACGTAGGTCGCCGCGCCGCCATACTCACCGCCGAGGGCAAGCCCTTGCAGCAGACGCAGCACGATCAGGATGATGGGGGCGGCGACGCCGATCTGGTCGGAGGTCGGCAGCAGGCCGACGATGAAGGTGGACGCACCCATGATCAGGATGGTGATCAGGAAGGTGTATTTACGCCCGACCAGATCGCCAAGCCGTCCGAAGAACAGGGCACCGAACGGGCGCACCAGGAACCCGGCGGCAAACGCGAGCAACGCGAAGATGTTGCGCGTCGTTTCGTCGTATTGGCCGAAGAACTTGGCCCCGATCACCGTCGCCAGCGAACCGTATAGATAGAAGTCATACCATTCGAACACCGTCCCGGCGGACGAGGCAATGATGACCTTTCGCTCCTCGGCCGACATGGGCCGAGTCTGTGTGTCCGATTTAGGAATCGTCGCCATTGACATCCATCTCCCCGAGATCTGGGCGCGCTATGACCATCCGGTCAGGTGGTTCGGCCGCATGATTGCGCGCGAACGATTCGTATTGAAAGTTAGCGCTATCTTTTTGGAAAACGCCCCCCCTCGCAAGCCTGGAATGTCCTTTGACGCGAATGCTTCACCGGCCCGACAAACGGCAGCCTCCGGTGTGGCTTTTGGGATACGGTGCGACGCCGAACCCGTGTTCGCCATCACGCGAGGCAAGTGCCAGCGCTACCAGGTCTCCAGCAGGTCACGTGTCTCGCGCACCGCGATGTCCCAAATTTCCAGCATTTCGGCATCGTCGCGTTGGTAGCGACCGCCGAAATTGCCGTCGTCGAGCATCAGACGGACCTCGAACGGCGGCAGGGTGCGCATCAGATCGGTATCGATCATCGGCTTCGGGTCGGCCGGAACCTCGGCATTGGGCAGGCGCGTCCAGGGGTAGTTTTCCATCCAGCTGGCGTGGCTGGCGATCGGATCGATGCGGTGCACGGTCGCCAAGGTCAGCGGCGCGCGCCACCAATCATGGAAGCGGACCCTGGCGTCGGGATTGTCCATCATCCATTCCTGTGCCAGAGCGGCGGCTGGCTGGTTGCCGCCATGCCCGTTGACCATCAGGATACGGCGGAATCCGGCGCTTTTCAGACTGTCCAGGATGTCCCGCATCAGCGCCGCATAGGTTGCCAACCGCAACGTCACGGTGCCCGGAAAACCGCTGAAATAGGGGGTCAGGCCGTAGGGCACCACCGGAAATACCGGTATGTTCAACGGTTCCGCGGCCGCCAGGGAAACCCGTTCCGCAAGGATCGCGTCCGTCGCGAGCGACAGTCCGGCATGTTGTTCCGTGCTCCCCAGCGGGAGGACGCAGCGGTCGTCATGGCGGACCCAGTCCTCCACCATCCGCCAGTCCATATCGGCAATGCGCATGTTGCCCCCTTGTTTTGTTGTTTCTACGGGGACGCTGGCCAGAGTTTTGCGCGCACGTCAATGTCCCCCATTGGGTCCCGGTTCGGCGGACGAGGAGGTGACCAACTTGTCGCAATTGCGCCGACCCGCCAACAGACAATCCTCGATCGCGGCCGATGTGCGAAGCGTGTGCACCAAAAACAGGCCGATCACGATCAGGGCCAGGATGACAGCCATGGCAGCGAGGCTAGCGGTCTGGCGATCGGCCTCGGCGTCCTCGGGTTGCGACCAAATCCGGCGGCGGTACATCTTGGGGTCCTCGGGCGGGGTCCCCGGGCGGGGTCCTCGGGCGCGCGTCGCTTGATCGACGCACGCGGCTAGCGAAGCATAGCGCCGAGAGAGGGCCGGAGCGCAAGCGCCCCGTTCGGTAGAGCCGAACAAGAATTGGCTCTTGTACCAACGGTCCTAGCCATCGATCGATGTCGTCCCCTAACCGTCATTGTCGGGATTCATCCAGTAACCCGCCCCCTGCCGCCAGCCCGCGATTTTCTACCTCGCAGGCACGAAGCCGCCGCGGCAGGCCGCGTCATTGCCGTGTGTTCCTCGGGCTGACCGGCATCATCCGTGCCCTAAAACAACCCCGCAAGGGCCAAACAAAAGGAGAGCGCGGCGGCACCTCGCCTGGGGTGCCTCCCTATTCCAGCATCGGTGGGATGTGGCCCCCTTCCGTCCACCGGCAGCCATTTGGAAAGGCGCAACGTGTTTCCGGACAGAGCCCTATCGCGCCGGGACGACGTCAATCATCTGGTCTCCGACACACAGTTTCATGTCGGACTCGCTGCGCGCAAACAGATAGGCGGCCGGGACGTCCAGCTTCTGCACGACCGTGCCGCGGCAACGCACCCCGGTATTGTCAGTGAAGATCAGCACGCGATCCGCCACGCAGCCCTGATAGCCGAACTGGCGGCGGCCACCGTCGATGAAGGCCTCGATCGTCTTTTTTCGCACCAACTGATAGCCGACGACCTCATCCAGGTCGCACCCGGATGAGGCCCAAACAGGCTGCGCCATACCGCACAGCACCGCCAGGGCTACGCCCAGGGTCGTACCAAGCCGCATCAGACCGGCTTCCAGGACCGGTCGACCTCCACATCGATCAAGGTCGGACCATCGGCGGCGAGCGCCTGGCGCAGCAGGTCCTGCACGTCATCCAAGGTCGTCGCCTTATGGGCTGTCAGCCCCAGCCCCCGCGCAACCATACAGAAATCAACCCGCGGACGGTCGAGATCCATACCGACATAGGTATCGGTCTGTGCCGCCAATGCCTTCATCGAGTTGGTCCGCTGCTTCAGGATCCGGTACGAGTAATTGTTGATGATGATGAAGACCATGCGCAGGTTCTCCCGCGCCGCGGTCCAAAGCCCCTGGATCGTGTACATCGCCGACCCGTCGCCGATCAACGCCACCACCGGACGGTCCGGCAGCGCCAGTTTGGCACCGATCGCCGCCGGCAGGCCCCAGCCGATGCCGCCGCCACGCATGCCGAAGAAGCTCTGAGGATCGTCGCTCTTCAGGAAGCGACGCAACCCGGTGCCGGAGGACACGGTCTCATCGATCACCACCGCCTCGGCCGGCAGCATCCGCCCGATTGCCTGCATCAGCGCCAGCGGGTGGATCGGATGGCGGCCGGCCGCGGCCTCGGCCATCGCGTTCAGCTTGGCCAGGCTGGCGATCCCTTCGATCCGCACATGCTCCAGGCGCTTGACGGCACGACCGGCATCCCCGGTGGAGCGGGCAGCCAGCACGCCCTGGGTCAGTTCCGGCAACGTGGTCTTGGGCTCGCCCAGGATCGCCACCTTGGCGGGGTAATTCTTGCCCAGTTCCCAGGGGTTGGTGTCCAGGTGAATGATGGGCATCCCCTCCGGCATGGAATCCACATCGTCCGGCAGGGATAGGGTGAACAGGTCGGCGCCGATGGACACCAGCAGGTCGTGCTGACTAAGCATGCCGTTGATCGCAGCGGGCAGGCGCACCAGGGCACCGCGATACAGCGGGTGAGAGGACGGGAACATGCAGCGCGTCGCCATGCCCTCATCGTAGACGGGCGCGCCCAGGGCTTCAGCCAGAGCCACGAGTTCTTGCAGTGCGTTACCCTGGGGCACGGCATCGCCGGCGATGATAACCGGGCTTTGCGCCTTGGCCATGATCTCGGCGGCACGCTTGATGGCGTTGGCATCGCCGCGAATGCCGGTGGCGACCCGGGTCGGCTCCCCCATATCCAGGTCTTCCGAGTCGGTCAGGATATCGCCCGGCAAGGACAGGAAAACCGGTCCGGTGGGCGGGGCGAGGGCGGTTTTCGCGGCGCGGTGGATAGCGCGTGGGAGGTCGGACAGGCGACGCACTTCCTCCGACCACTTCACGAACGGGCGCGCGACGACGGGCAGGTCGGCCCACAACAGGGGTTCGGTGAAGTTGAACCGCTGCTCGTGCTGGCCGGCGGTGACGATGATCGGCGCGCCGGCCTTCTGCGCGTCATACAGCATCCCCATCGCGTTCCCGAGGCCGGGTGCGGCATGCAGGTTCACGCAGGACAATTGCCCCGAGGCCTGGGCATAGCCGTCCGCCATGCCCATCGCGGGGGCTTCCTGCAAGGCCAGGACGTAGCGCAACTCCTTCTCCGCCGCGAAGGCATCCATCAGCGGCAGTTCCGTGGTGCCGGGATTGCCAAACATGATGCGCACGCCTTCCTGCTTCAGCAGTTCGAGCAATGCGGTCTTTCCCGGCATGACTGGCATCTGGATATCCCCTGTTTCGTGGCGTGTCGGTTCTGTTCCGCTACAGGGCATGGGGGCGGGAATCAAGCGTGCGCGGTTTGCGTGGTGCGAGGGGACGGAAGTGCTATGATGGCCGCATGAGCGTGGCCCTTCGCAAACCCATGACCTTGGCGGAATTCCTCGAATGGGAAGAACGCCAGGAATTGCGCTACGAATTCGACGGCTTCGAGCCCGTGGCGATGACGGGCGGCACATTCGCGCATGAGCGCATTGGCGGCAACATCCGGGGGGAACTGCACAACCGGCTGCGCGGGACCCCATGCGTTGTGGTCGGCCCGACCCTGAAAATTGAGGTCGCCGGCCGCATTCGCTACCCGGATGCCTTCGTGCTGTGTTCGCGGGTTTCCCCCAAGGCAACCGTCATTCGTGAGCCCGTCGTGGTGTTCGAGGTCTTGAGCGAAAGCACCGCCCGCACCGACCACATCGAGAAGCTCCGCGAATACGCCGCCACGACATCGATCCTGCGCTATGTGATCCTGGAGCAGGACTCCATCGGCGCGATGGTCTTCACCCGCAAGGACGGGCAATTCGTCGCCGAAACCATGACCGAGGGCGACACGCTGCGCATGCCGGAAATCGGTGTTGAGGTCGTGATGGCTGATTTCTACGAAGGTCCCGACATGTCGGCTGGTATTCCAGATACGCCATAAACTAGAGGGACCCGGCGGTCGTCCAGGCCGCTTTAACCGCCCACGCCGCCGCCCTATCAGCCTCCCGACATCGTCGGAGAACCGCACATGAAACTCATGACCTTCCGCCGCCCCGACGGCACGCCAAGTTGGGGGGGATCGCCAAACGCGACGGCGTCGTCGATATGGGCAGCCGAGGTCCAGGGCTGAAACATGCGTTGTGGGCGATGACGTCGCTGGCGGAGGAGGCCGCGCGCCCCGTCGATTTCGCCCTGGTCGACATCACCTTTCTGCCGCCGATCCCGGATCCTGACAAAATCCTGTGCGTCGGTTTGAACTACCTGTCCCACATCAAGGAAGGCGGGCGGGAGCCACCGGCCAAGCCGATCATTTTCACCCGTTACCCGAACTCTCAGGTCGGTCACGGCCAGACGCTGGTGCGCCCGAACGCGTCCGAAACCTTCGATTACGAAGGGGAATTGGCCGTGATCATCGGGCGCACCTGCCGGCACGTGAAGAAGGAGGACTGGGAGAGCGTGGTCGCCGGCTATGCCTGTTACAATGACGGTTCGATCCGGGAATGGCAGCGCCATTCCACCCAGTTCATTCCAGGCAAGAACTTCTTCAAGTCGGGCGAGTTCGGTCCCTGGATCGTGACGCCGGAGGAAGCCGGCGACATCACGCAGCCACATCTGATGACAAGGCTGAACGGGGTCGAACAGCAGCACGCCACGATCGACGTTCTGTGCTTCGATATTCCGACCCTGATCGAATACTGCTCAACCTTCACACAGTTGGAAGCAGGTGACGTGATCGTCACCGGCACCACCGGCGGCGTCGGCGCCTACCAGACCCCGGCGCTGTGGATGAAGGCGGGCGACACGATCGAAGTGGAGATCACCGGGATCGGCGTGCTGCGCAACACGGTGGTTGCGGAGGAATAGAGGCCGCCGCTTCGCTCCTGGCCACCTGGAACGATCCATCATTCCAGGCGGTTCGGCGATGCGTCAGACTGTCACGACCGCATCGGGATACCGTATCCCCACGACCTCGATCGTTTCGATACCGCGCGGCGTGTGCACCGCGACCTCATCGCCGCGTTTGGCCTTTGCCTTGATCAGAGCCACCGCGATCGGCGCGGTGAGGCTGATCTTGCCATCCGCCATGTCAGCCTCATCGATGCCGACGATCGTGACGGTCCGTTCGGTGTCCGCCTCATCCAGATAGGTCACCGTGGCGCCGAAAAACACCCGATCCCGCACGGTCTGGCGGGCCGGGTCCACCACCTCCGCGTTTTCCAATCGTTTCGTCAGAAACCGCGCTCGTCTGTCGATTTCCCGCAGCCGACGCTTGCCATACTGGTAATCCGCATTCTCGCTGCGATCGCCATTCGATGCGGCCCAGGACACCACCTCCACCACGCGCGGTCGCTCGACCCGCATCAACTGGTCGTACTCCTCCCGCAGCCGAGTATGGCCGGTGGGAGTCATGTAGAACCGCCCACCCAGGGCCAGGCGGGGCACATCGTCGTCATCGTCCATCACCGCCATCCTGCCGCCCCTCCTGCCCGGTCAACCACCGCCGGAAATTTGCGCGAACCCACCGCTTCCCGCAAACTGTCCGCATAAGCCTCGGGAGTAAGCGTATGGCGACGATCGACTGGAAACGCGGCACCGTAACAGCCGCGGGGACAGATATCCACGTAACACGCGGTGGGACCGGTTCGCCGGTCGTGGTGCTGCACCGTGATATCGGCACCCTGGACCAACTGGCTTTCTACGACGCTCTGGCTCAGACGCATGAGGTGGTGATCCCCAACCATCCCGGTTACGGCGCCTCCCCCCGGCCGGAATGGGTTGCCAGTGTGCGCGACATCGCCGTCCTCTATCGCTCGCTCCTCGGCACGCTTGGACTGAACCAGGCATCCCTGGTCGGCCTGGGCTTCGGCGGCTGGATCGCTGCCGAAATGGCAACCTTTGCCCCAGTCGACACCCAACGCCTCGTGCTGCTCGGCGCCATGGGCGTAAAGCCGCCGCAAGGCGAAATCCTCGACCAGGCGCTGATCAGCTACATCGAATATGTCCGCGAAGGCTTTGCCGATCCCAAGGCATTCGAACGCAATTACGGCGCGACCCAGACCCTGGAGCAGTTGGTGCAATGGGATCTGTGCCGCGAGATGTCGTTTCGCGTCGCCTGGAAGCCCTACATGTACAGCGACTCGCTGCCGCATCTGCTGGCCGGCGTGCAGGCCAAGACGCTTGTCGTGACCAGCGAGCACGATCGGATCGTTCCCGCCAGCGCCGGCGCGCTCTATGCCGAACGCCTGCCGAACGCGACCCGCGAAACCATCGCCGGCGCCGGACATCTGGTGGAAATGGAGCAGCCAGAGCGGCTCGCCAGCCTGATCGCATCGTTCATCGCGTCCAAGTGACCCCCTATAGGCACGGAGACCTTCCATGCATCTGATGTATTTTACCGAACAGCCGATGAAGGACTATCCGGCAGACGCCGGGCTGGAGATCGGCTTCACGTCGTTGCTGATGTCGAACAAGCACTTCGACCCGGTCGTTGGCAGCCGCCTCTATAACGAATTCCTGGAAAACTATGTCTACGCCGAGGAAATGGGCGTGGACGGCATCATGCTGAACGAGCACCACAACGCCCCGTTCTGCATGCAGGCGAAGGCCAACGTGTTCGCCTCCCTGCTCGCCGGGCTAACGAACCGCGTCAAGATCGTGCTGCTGGGAAACCCGCTGCCGCTGTCGGACAATCCGGTGCGACTGGCCGAAGAACTGGCCATGATCGACATGATCTCCAAGGGCCGCCTGGTGTCGGGATTCGTACGCGGCGGCGGGCAGGAGCAGTTGGCCACCAACGCCAACCCCGCCTACAACCGCGAACGCTTCCAGGAAGCGCATGACCTGATCGTCAAGGCATGGACCGTGCCGGGACCGTTCCGGTGGGAAGGCAAGCATTACCACCAGCGCGTGGTGAACCCCTGGGCGCTGCCGCTGCAACAGCCGCATCCGCGCATCTGGATTCCCGGCGTGATCAGCCATGAAACGATCGTCTGGGCGGCCAAGCACGGCTATCCGTATATCGCGCTGAACACCTCGATCGAGGATACCAAGAAGATCTGGCAGCGTTACGACGCCGCCGCGCTGGAAGCCGGCTACACGCCAGGGCCGGAGAACCGGGGCTATCTGATCCGCTGCCACGTCGCCGAGACGGAGGAAAAGGCGCTGGCCGACGCGCGCCAGTTCCTGTGGATGGATGGGGAGTTCACCGGCCGCCTGAAGCCGGTGTGGGCCAGCCCGTCGGGGTATTTCTCGCCGTCGTCGCGGGAGACATTCGTGCAGTTCGTGGCCGGTCAGGGTGCGTCGCCGTCCCGTCCGCGCAAGACGTTCGAGCAGCAGGTGGCGGATTTGCAGATCATCGCCGGCACGCCGGAACAGGTCGTCAAGTCGCTTCGCACGATCATGCGGGAAACCCGCCCGGGCATCATGGCATTCTGGGGCAATGACGGGCGGATGGCCCAGGTCGATGCACGGACGTCCATCCGACTGTTGGGCCAGGAAGTGATGCCGGCACTGCGGGAAACCGCGAAGGAACTGGATCTGAAAAGCCCGTTTGAGGCGGATATGCCGGTAAGCCGAGCGTGGGCGGAGGCGCAGGTGGCGCGGGCGGCGGAGTAGCGGGAGGGCTCTCTGGACCAGGGAGCGCTGCCCCGTCGGTGCGAGGTTCCGCACCTCCGCGGCTGCCTGCCTGGTTCTTCTTTTGCGATGCCGCTTTTCCGAGGCTTTGCTTTAGGCGCGCCGGCATTTGTCGGTCGTGACGGGCCACTCTTGGTCCAATACCAACCAACGCTACCTCCGACCGATCCGGCCGCCAGCATTCGTCACGCTCGGCTTTGTTCCGAATATCCCCGCAAGCCGGGCCTTGCGACTTTTCGTCAGACGGATCAGCGGGTTGTGATGTCATAGGGGGTTGAGTCGTATCAATTGTCCGAACCATTGACCGGTAGGGTCTCCTCACCGTCATTGCCGGACTTGATCCGACAACCCGCCCTCTGCCGTTGTAGTGCGGGGGCCCACCTCCGCAACCTCACGGCAGGAATCGGCCAGATGTGGGGCCAGCGCCCGGTAGTCCGCCGCCCGTGGCGCGTTGGGGCGCCAGGCCAGACCCAGGGTGCGCCAGGCAGGTGCGCCAGACAGGGGCCGCAGGACCAGCCCGGTGCCTTCGGTGATGCCGGCGGTCACCGCCAGGCGTGGCAGCAGCGTCACGCCCAACCCGCCGGCGACCATCTGCACCAAGGTATGCAGGCTGGTCGCCGCAAACCCATCCTGATCGGCGCGGTCTCCGGCCAACAGTCCGCAAACGGCCAGGGCCTGATCGCGCAGACAATGCCCGTCCTCCAACAGCAACAGCCGCTCGCTGGACAGGGCCGAAGTGGGTACGGCCGACAGCGCGGCCAGCTTATGGTTTGGCGGCAAGGCGAGCAGAAACTCGTCCCGGACGACCTGGATAGTGTCCGCTCCCCCGCAATCGCACGGCAAGGCCAGCAGCACGACATCGAGGCGATTGGTTTCCAGCCGATCGACCAGGCGAGCGGTGGTGTCTTCGCGCAGGAAAAGTCGCAGGCGGGGGAAGACAGAGCGGAGGACTGGCATGAGGCGGGGGAGAAGGAAGGGGCCGACGGTCGGGATCACGCCGAGGCGGACCGGTCCGCTCATGGGCTCGCGCGCTGCCGCGGCCGTCTCGCTGACCGCTTCCAGCGCCGCCAGCGCGGCGCGGGCGCGTTCCACCAGATCCAGGCCGAGTGAGGTGAAGACGACGTGCCGCCCGGCTTCACGATCCAGGATATGGGTGTCGAGTTGGCGTTCCAGCGCCAGAATGCCGGCGGAGAGCGTCGATTGCGTCACGGCGCAGGTCAGGGCGGCGCGTCCGAAATGGCGGCTTTCGGCCAGAGCGACCAGGTAGCGAAGCTGCTGTGGGCTGGGAAGGATTGTCATCGATCCATTCAATGAAAATGATGACAATCATTCGTTCAAACGATGCCGCAAAGCAAGCCATATCGAAAACGGAACGCCAGTGCGGAAGCATTCCGGGCTCCGTGGCCCAATATCCGCTTAACTCGCGACTCGGCCGAGGCAAACCGCCCCCCCCTGTGGCATTCAAGAATCTCGGAGAGGGAGCCGCCCCCAGCCCTTTCGCGCGAGGGGGAAGGAGAATTCTCTCGGTCTCCGAGATGTCCGAATTCCGCGGGTGCCGCCTCCCGGCCTGTTAGCGCGAGCGGGCTCGCCTGGGTGCCTCGGCCGCGATCCAGGGGTCGATGCAGCCCGCCTTGCCACGCCGGTACACCGTCAAACCGTCGAACGCGTCGATCTGGTGATAGCGCGACCAGGCTCGGGCAAAGGCGGGATCGGAATCGCTCAGGATCGCGATGTAGTTTAGGCCTTCTCGCGTATCCACGACCGCGATATCGGGACACCCCGCGATGAAATCGTGCACGACCCAGCGTGCAACCGGCCATTCGCTTGCCAACAGGGGGTCGAAGCGGGCGCGCCACAACTCCCCTTTCAGGGCCCACATCGAATCGAAGCGCGAAGCCCAGGACACGCCGGTGTTGTTCACCACCGGAAAGCCCAGGGCGATCCATTCGGAAAAGGCGATATAGGTTCGGGCGTTCTGCTGGCGGACAATCTGCTCCAGGCGCGCGACGGTGGTGGCCTCGGGCTCCACGGCTTGAGCGACCTGCGGTTCCAGCCGTTGCAAGGCGCCCGCGCACAGCACCAGCACGGCCAGAGCCGCGACCGCCAACGACGCCACGCGTGATGCCGGCCGGGATGGACCGGATTGGACCCGCCTTTCGGCCTCCCCTTGCGCCTGGCCCTGCCCTTGGCCCCAGGATTCCCGAAGGATGGAGGCGACCCAGCAGATCAGCACCAGCACCGTGGCAACCGTGGCCGGCAGGCGATGGTAGTACCAGTCCTTGCCGTCCATGAAGCAAATGATCGTGCTGACCGCGGCGAACACCACCAGGACCATCATCAGGTTTCGCTCGGGCATGGTGTGCCGGCGCAGCCAGACGAGGCTCGCGGCCACAAGCTCCCCCACCATCAGCACGGCGCTATCGAGCAGCAGACGAAAGAACGACACATCGGTCGCGCCATACAGCGCCAGGGCCATCGGCACGGCGCGGCGGACATAGGCGGGGCAGGTTACATAGACGATCGCTATATAGGCGCACATGGTTAGCCCGGCGGCGACCGGCAGCACTCGCCACGGCCACATCCGCCGCGACAGGGCGATGCACTCCAACACCACGAAAACGCCCGCGTAACGGGGCTTCAAGGCACAGCCCAGGCCCGCCACGATACCGGCGAACACCGCGTGCCAGACCGGCGGACGGATGCCGTCGAGCGAGCCCGCGAACAGGATCAGATAGGGCAGAATCGCGGCGATCAGCAGATGCTCCCGCTGACCGAGGTCGCCAGCGGGCATGACAAGCAGCACGATGCCGATGACAGCGAACACGGTCATGCGGTCGGCGAACAGGCCGCCCCGGCGTTGCAGGAGCGTGGCGCTCCACCAGGCACAAGCGATCACCATGACGATGAACATGCCCATGGTGACGAGCTGGATGCCAAGATCCAGCCAGCGGGCAATCGCCAGCGGCACGGCCGAAAGCCAGATGATCAGCGGCGGATTGACCTCCACCACGTCGATATACAACTCCCGCCCCGCCATCCAGCGGCGTGCGACGTAGAGCAACCACGCGATGTCGTCCTTCAGCGGCGACCGGATGGCCGCGAAGGTGACGACAACCAAAACCGCCAGCAGGACCAGAGTGCTGATCAGCGGGACGGTGTGTGGAAAGCCGATGCGCGATTGACGCTCGGTCCGGATGTTCGGTGTGTTCATCGATCGTTCAAGCGCTGCCATGCTCACGGCGAGGGGAGAAACGGGGACGTGTCGTGGTTTGATCGGCACCGGTCGCCAGCCCACCGAGCGGCTGACTGCCGCGAGAGGCCGGTTGCGCGCCCAAGGATGCACCCAGAGATATACCCAAATAGGCAGGCGGCCGGTGCCGATCAAACAGAAACAGAGTCGGAACTTACCGACATGGTATTGCCAACGCGTTAATGCAGGGGCCGGGTGGCGAAAGCAAGGCGCCGATAAGGGCGAATTTTGGCCGATCCGTCCGAATTTCCGTGGCCGCATGGTGTTCAGATCGTGACCCGGGGTGCCCAGGCGTTGCGCGACTCGGGACGCATAATCGTCCGCCGGGGGCTCATCGCGACCGGAGCGACCGTCGGTGCGAGAATACGTGGGTTTCGCGGTGGACCGGTTGGACCGCCCGGGCGCATTCAAAGGCCAGCCGCACCTGGGGGGCATCCGGCGCGCGCACCCGCGACACTGAGAAATGGCTGATTGTACAGGCCGATTGGCAGTTATCCGTAGGTAATCACGCTGCCACCATGGCCATCATCCGCCACGTGGAACAACGACTCGCTGAAGCTGCCAAACAGCTTGATGTTGGCCGCGTGCACGCCGTCCGACACGGTCAGATTGCCGCTGGTCGCCGACCCGGAATAACTCAATTTCGCACTTCCCGCGATGAGATCGGTGACGTTGATGACATCGGCACCACCAAATCCACCGCCAAACCCCTTGATCGAGTCGCCACCCAGCCCGGCCGCATCGTCGCGAAAGATGGTGCCGAATCCGACGGCACTTTGCAGCGTGTCCACACCGGCGCCTCCGGTCAGCACCTGACCCGCGGCACCGGCCTTGATCACATCCGCCCCCGCGCTGCCAACCGCGCGGATGAACTGCATCTTGTTCAACGTCAGGACGCTCGCCGCATCGAGCTTGACCGTCACCCGATCCGTGGCCGCCGCCAATGTCACGGTGCCCCCGGTGATGATTTCCAGGGTACTCTGTCCGGTCCCGCCGTTGAACGTCACGCCCCCGGCCATGGAGGCGATCGCGCGCACCGTCGTGTTGCCACCGGTCGCGACCACCCGCTGGGTCGCGTTGCCGATCGTGATGGTGTCGTTGCCGGCGCTGGCCCGGATCTGCAGGCCGGCAAGCCCGTTGGCCCGGAACACATAGTCCGGTTGCACCGCACCGCCCGCCGCGTTGGTCAACGTGACCGCGGCAATGTTGGTGATATTGGTGCCCATCGTCGCGGTCCCGCCGCCTCGTACAAACAGCGCCGAGGCGCCACTGTTGCCGCCGTCGATCGTGGCGCCGATCGTCGTGCCGTTCACATAGAACGTGTTGGAACCGCCGCCGCCCTTGAATGTTTCTCGGGTGCCGCCGACGAACACGATGTCGTTGCCATCCCCCAGGTTGATCACCGACGCACTCCTGGCACCATAGACCACCATGGTCGGCGCCAGCGGATTGGCGGCATTCAAGGCCGCACTGGGAGCGACATTCATCGTCACATCGAACCCGTCGCGCAGATAAACGGTCTGGATCTGGCTGGGGACGACCGATCCGTCGTCCAGCATGTAGGCGGGTTGGCCCTCCATCGCGTTGAGCACACCGATATTCTTCAGCACCGTCGGCGCCCGCAGGTCGAACGTCCCCGGTCCTTGCAGCAGCAGGGTGTTGGTGCCGCCGCCGCCATTGATGCTCTGACCCGAATACAGAACACCGCTGGTCGCGATGTAGGTGTCCGCTCCAGCCCCCCCGACCAATGTGGTTGGGGTCCGCGTGAGTTGGGTTGCAACCAGCACCGTCGCGGAAATGGTCAAGGTCTGGTCGGCAAGCGCCGAACTGCCGCTCGCGTTGTTGCTGGTGCTGTGCAGGGTGATGGTCTCGGTATAGGTGCCGGAGACCAATTTCGACGGCAACGATACCGACAGGCCGGTCCGCTGCGCGCCGGCCGCCAGGTCGGTGAAATTCGCAAAACCGGTGTTGATGAGGCCCGGACTGCCCGCAATCTCGAACTGCCCGGACAGCAGATCGGCGGGCCCGGTCGCCGCGTTCATCAGCCCCAGGTCGATGGTCACGGGCAACCCGACGGAGGCGATCGTGCCCAGGGACAGCGTGTAATTCGACCCGCTCTGACCGAACGTGCCGCCGCCGGACAGCCGAGCGAAGCGGCCAAGTGCGTAGTTGTTGACGGTGCCGGAGAGGGCGATGGGACCGGCACTGACGGAGATCGCGGCCAGATCCGGGTTGCTGCTCTTGAGCGCAAGCTGTGCGGACCCGCTGAACGTGCCGGCACTCGCCGTATTCAGCCCGACATTGAGCGTCCCACTGGTGCCAGCGACGAGTCCCGCCAGGCTGCCCGAACCGGTGAACGGCGCGGTGACCGTGCCGAAACCGCCAACGAGCACGTCGGTCAGCGTCCCGGCGGCCGTGTTTGTGACGGCAACGGGGATGTTGACCACATCCCCAACATGCACCACCCCGAAATTGACCGTCTTCGTACCGAGTTGCGCCACGGCCGGCGCATACACCTTGCCGTTCAGCGTTATCGTCTGGCTGGCGAGGCTCGTGTCCGCAAGCCCGCTTGTGCCAACCCCGGTCGAGGCCAAAGTCAAGGTCGCGGTGGCGCCGCTGAAGTCGCCCGCCTTGTCAGCCGCGATGGCCAAAACGGCCGACCCGCTCGCCCCGGAGACAACGGTCCCGCTGGTTCCCGATTGGCCCTTGAAGCCGACAGGCAAAGCCCCCAGCGCGTAGGTCAGCGACTCCTGGAACGCATCGGCGGCGAGGCCATTGCCGATCTTTAACGTCTGCGTCGCCAGGCTGCCGCCGATGCGCGCCGCACCGAAATTCAGTGTCGTTGCCGAGAGCGTCGGCGCCGCATAGGCATAGATCTTGCCGGAGACATTCACCGTCTGTGACGGAAGCGCGGTCTTGCCGAAACCGCTGGTGCCGGCGCCATTGGAGAACAGGCTGATCTTCGCGGTGCCAACCAGCACACCGGCAACCGACGTATCCAGACCGACCTTCAGGCTGGACGTGTTCGTGGCACCCGGCGCCAGACCGGCAAAACTGCCCGCCGCGGTGATCCCCGCGGTGGCCCCGCCGATCGAGGCGTCCAGGTTTTCCCAGAACGCGTTGGCGGTTCCGATGTTGCCGATGGTCAAGGCGCGCTGCGCCGCATCGCCCACATGCCGGTTCGCAAATATCACCGGCTCTGGCGTATGCGCGCTCGCCTTCGCGCGGCCGAACGCCGTGATCAAGCTGCCGCCATTGCCGTCGCTGGTAATCGCCAGGTTGGACGGCGTCGGGTTGCTCAATGTGTAGGTCAGCAGGCTGCCGCCCGCGAGCGTCACGGTCAGGGTGGTCCCGCTGAGGGCGGCCTTCGTGGCGAGGCCAACGCCGGCCAGGTCCAGTCGGTCACCCGGCGCAAATTGGTCGAGCGTCGCGGCAAACCCCGCGGGCGCATCGAGCTTCAGCGTCGCATCGATCCCGTTGAACCCAACCACCTGGCCGGCCACCGGATTGGACCCGAGTTCCAAGGTGGCGCCGGAGTCGATCTGGAACCCACCTGCCCCGCTGACCGCACCGAGGAGATTGAGCAGCCCCCCCTTGGCCTCGACCATGCCCGCATTCGATAGCGCGGCATCGAGAACGCCAAACCCGATAACGCTGGCCCCGGCCGCCACACCCAGGGTCGATGCCTTGAAGGTGCCTCCCCCCAGTTCCAGCACGCCGTTGTCGGTAAACCCCGACACCGCCGTAAACGCTCGGCCGTTCAGCAGGCGCAGCGCCCCGGCCGATCCGATTGTGGCCAGCGTCGCATCGAGCGCGACCTGCTGATTGTTGGACGTGTTGAGGGATCGAATGAGCGAACCGGCACCGCTGAGCGTGATGTCGGCGTCGTTGGTGCCGATCAGGGCATCGTTGGCTAGCTGAAGCAATGATCCGCCGCTGACCCGATACGTGCCGCCGGTGAGTGTTCCACCGGTGAAGTTGGTAAATTTCGTGGTCGCGCCGATCACCAGGCTGTCGCCATTGCTCACCAGGACTGTGCCGGTGTTGGTGAAGCGGTTGCCGTTGATATTGAGAATGCCGCCGGAGAATGCGGCGGTGAGCAACCCCTGGTTCACGATGGCGTTGGCCGGGTTGCCCGACGATGATAACGACGCGCTGCGCCCGGCATGCACGACATTGAACTTGCTGCCCAGCGTCAGCACCGCTCCGGGACCGACATCGTTGGCAAAGAGCAGCGATTGACCACCGCCGCCGCTGTTGCCGATGTTCAGGGTCGCGTTATCTAGCAGCCTGTCGGACTTACGCCCACCGGAGGCTCATGTTAGAATCGTAACGTCGATTCGCTCCCTCCCCGGATGCCGCCAATGAGCAACTTCCGCCCCACCGAT
>CALQHT020000082.1 GCA_943330455.2 Nitrosovibrio sp. Nv4
ACACGCGCAGCTACCAGAAAGGCATCAAGGTCACAGATGCCGAGATGGCCGCTCTCAATATCACGGGGGACACATTCCATCCGGAGTGGAACTATACCATCTCGCCAAGGCCACCAACTTGAAGCGGTAGTTTTTGCGTGTTGCCTAACTGTCCGGCGCCGGAGATGGTGTTGTCGACATTGACCAACTGGTTGGCGCCGCCAGCGCCGAAGATCATGTTGTTGATGTTGTTCGACAGCATGACCTTGCCGCCGCCCTGCAACGTCACCGTCTGCCCGGTCAGCCGAAGCTGGGTCGAGCCGCCGGCGCTCTGCTGGTCGGACAGGATGACGCCGGTGTTGTTGAAGATGCCGTTCAGGTCCAGCCGGGTCAGGTCGTTGACCAGCAACGTGCCGGTGTTGTTGATCGCGCCGGCGGTTATCCCGTCCAGCGTGCTGGCGGCGGTGGTCTGGATCACGCCGCCTTCCGTGGTCGCCAGGGTGCCGCCCTGGATGTTCGCGCCATTCAGATCGACATGCGCGGCCGGTCCCGTCGCCAGGATCAGTCCGGCGTTTTGCACCGCGGTATTCTGGATCAGCAGGCCGCCCGCGCCCGAGGCCTTCATGGTGCCGGCGTTGATCATGACGTTGCCGCCGGTGTTGACGATCAGCATGCCCGACTGAAAGAAGGTCGGGTCCTGGTCGGCGTCGATGATGCCTTTGGCCTGGTTAACCAAGGTCATCTGCCCGGCCCCGAGTTGCCCGGCACCCGAGATCACATTGTCCACATTGACCAGCGTATTGGCGGCGGCGTTACCGAAGATCTGGTTGTTGCCGTGGTTCGACAGCGCCAACCGACCGCCGCCTTGCAAGGTCACGACCTGGCTCGCGATCCGGATCTGGGTGGAGCCGTTGGTGCTGACCTGGTTTTCCTGGATCGTGCCGGTGTTGTTGATGGTACCGACAAGCGAGAGGATCGTGAGGTCGTTGACCAGGAAGGTGCCGCCATTGGTCAGGATGCCGGCTGTGATGCCATCGAGCGAGCCGTTGCCACCAACGGTCTGGATGACGCCGCCATTGGCGGTTGCCAGCGCGCCGCCCTGGATGCCGCTGGCACTGAGATCGACGTGCGATCCCGCGACCATGGCCTGAACCACGCCGCCGGTGTTGACGATCGCGGTGCTCTGCACGAGCAGGCCGCCGGTGTTGGATGCCTGCATCGTCCCGGTGTTGGTGACCAGGTTGCCGGCGGTGTTCAGGATCAGCGCGGTGTTCTGGTTGGCATCGACCACGCCGGCATTGCCGAACGTCATTTGCACCGACCCCAGTTGCCCGGCGCCGTCGATCGTGTTGGTCAGGTTATTCAACTGGAATGCCGCGGCATTGCCGTAGATCCGGTTATTGGGTCCGTTCGACAGATGGACGGCGCCGGTCCCTTTCAGGGTGACGATGGCGCTGCCGATCCGCAGGTCGGTGTTGTTGCCGGTCGAGTTCAGGTTGATGGAGCTGTTGTTGGTGACGGTGCCGAGCAAGGTCAGGGCCTGACCGTTGCCGACCTGGATGGCGCTGCCATTGGTCACCGGATGCAGACCCAGCCCGTCCAGCACGCCGCTGCCGCCGGATGTCTGCACCACGCCACCGGCGCTGGCGGACACCGTGCCGCCCAGCACCGTCGATGCCAGGAACACGACCGAGCCGACACCCGCCGCAGTGATGGTGCCTCCGGCATTGTTCACGGCGCTGAGGATGTTGAGATCGCCGCCCAGGGTCGCCTTCATGGTGCCGCGGTTGGTGATGACGTTGCCGGCGGTGTTGACGTTCAGCGCCGCGCCGGCCTGGTTGGCATCGATGACGCCAGCGGCCTCGTTGACCAGGGTCATCTGGCCGTTGCCGAGCTCACCGGCGCCGCTGATCTTGTTGTCGACGTTTTGGAGGACGTTGCTGGCGACGGTGCTGAAGATCTGGTTATGCAGGTCGCTCGACAGGATGATCTTGCCGCCGCCGGTCAGGCTGTTGGTGGTCTGGCTGAACAGGATCTTGGTGGCGGTGCCGGTGGAGCTTTCCTTGATCGTGCCGGAATTGACGATGGCGCCGCCCAGCGACAGGGCCGAACCGTTGTCGATGGAGATCGTGCCCTTCAGGCCGCCCACTCCGGTGCCGTCGGTGACGGTGAAGGTGCCGGCACTGATTTGCAGCGCCGTCGTGGTGCCCATGGCAAGCGTCGCCATGGTGTTGCTGACCGAGGAGACGACCGAGGCAGCGGCCAGCCCGATGACGGCATCCATGCCGGCGGTGGGCACGAGCGCGGGGTTCCAGTTCGCCGCGGTGTTGAAGCTGGTGCCCGAGCCGCCGATCCAATCCGGGTCGATGCCCGGGCCAGCCGGGGGTCCCTTCGCGGGTGCGGGCCCTGGCCCGGGTCCGGCGCCGGGATCGGCTCCGACGACCAGGGTCAGCAGGGTGCCGGCGCCGCCGTCACCACTGATCGCGAAGTGGTTCTTCGTGGGATCGATGCCCGATCCGGTCACCGTGTAGACCAGGTCCGGCCCCGCGGTGCGGGCAATGGTCAGCGGCCCGCCTTTGAAGGTCACCGACTTGATCGTCGCCATTTGAATGTCGGCCAGGTCGATCACATCGCCCAGGGTCATGCCAGCCATGGTGCCGGTGAAGGACGTGGCGGTGTCCAGCTTCAGGGTCGCGTCCGCGCCGGTGGCGAAGTTGGCGGTCTGCGCTGTCGCGCCGCCCAGTTCCAGGGTTGAGGCGTTGTCGATCTGCATGACGCCGCTGCCGACGATATTGCCGTTGACCTTCAGCAACCCGCCGAACGCCTCTATCTTGCCGCTGTTGACGGGGGCGTTGGCGATGTTGCCGGAGCCGAAAATCCTCGCGCCAAGTGTCACTGTCAGGCTGTTTGCCTGGAACGTGCCGCCGCCGATCTGGATGGTGCCGGCGTCGGTGAGGTTGATGGTGGTGGTGTAGCCGCGGCTGGCCAGGATCTGGAGCGATCCGCCTTGCGCGACGGTGCTCAGGGTTTGCTCCAGGGTCCGCATGCTGTTGGTGAATGGATCGAAGAACTGGATGACCGATCCGCTGCCGGACAGTTGCAGGATCGCCGCGGCGTTGACGATGGCCCCGCCGCCGGCCGCGTTGCCGGACAGGTTCAAGGTCGCGCCGTGGCCGGTTGCGATCGCGCGCCAGGTGCCGCCGACGAGGTCGCCCTCGGCCAGGTTGGTGTTGATGACGCCGGCCTGGTAGGTCAGGAAGCTGCCGTCGCTGGCGGTGATCGAGCCGTTATTGGTGAAAATCCCGCCGGCCAGCAGCACGCCGCCGCTGCCCTTGGCGTTGAGCGAGGCGTTGTTGACGCCGTTGCCCGAGCCGAGATTGATGATCAGGGCGGTGCTGCCGGTGCCTTGGATGGTGCCGACATTGTTGACGAACTCCATCCCGCCGGTGCCGAACTGGCCGGCGCCGGTGATGGTGTTGCCCTGGTTGATCAGGGTGTTGGTGGCGGCGTTGCCGAAGACTCGGTTGGTGGCGTTGTCGGTCAGCACGAACTGGCCGGTGCCGGCCAGGGTCACGGTCTGACCGCCCAGGCGGATATCGGTGTTGCCGTTGCCGCTGGTCGCGTTGCTCTTGATGGTGCCGGAGTTGGCGATCGTGCCGATCAGGGTCAGGGTGGTGTGGTCGTTGACCAGCACCGTGCCCGTGTTGGTCAGCACGCCATTGGTCGCGCCGTCCAAGGCTCCCCCGCTGCCGACGGTATCGATCAGCGCGCCGCCCGATGTGGTCAGCAGCCCGCCCTGGATGGTGCCGCCGTCGAGATCGACATGCGCCAAGGCGCCGACCGCGCGGATGGTGCCGCCGGCGTTGTTGATCGCGGTGCTTTGGATGTCCAGGCCGCCGTTCAGCGCGACCGTGCCGGTGGCCTGCATGGTCCCGGTGTTGACGACGACATTGGCGCCCGTGTTGATGACCAGGGCGGCCTTTTGGTTGGCGGAAATGATCCCCTTGTTGATCAGGAACATCGACTGCCCGGTGCCGATCTGACCGGCGCCGGAGATGGTGTTGTCGACATTGGTCAGTCGGAAGCTGGCATTGTTGCCGAAGATTTGATTGTTCAGGTTGTTCGACATCAGCAGTTTGCCGCCGCCTTGCAGGCTGACGTCCTGGTTGGCGATGCGGATCTGGGTGGCGCTGCCGGCCGATGCCTGGCTGATCGTGCCGGTATTGTTGATGGCGCCGACCAGGCTCAGGGTCGTGTTGTCGACGATCTGGATGCTGCCGATATTGTTCAGAATGCCGGCGGTGATGCCGTCCAGCACGCTGCCGCGGTCCAGGGTCTGGATCACGCCGCCGGTGGCGGTTCTCAGGATGCCGCCTTCGATATAGGCGCTGACCAGATCGACATGGGTGTTGGCGCCCACCGCCTGGATGGTGCCGCCGGCGTTGTTGACGGACGTGCCGGAGATGACCAGGCCGCCCGTCCCGGTCGCCTGCAAGGTCCCCGTATTGGTCACCAGATTGGCGCCGGTGGCGATGGTCAGCGACACTGTCTGGTTGGCGTTGATGATGCCCTTGGTCTGGTTGATCAGGAACATGCTGGCGCCGACACCGATCTGACCGGCACCGGAGATCGTGTTGTCGACATTGACCAGCCGGTTGTTGCCGGCCGATCCGAATATCTGGTTCAGCGTATTGGCCGACATCACGACCTTGCCGGCGCCTTGCAGGGTGACATCCTGCGAGATGACCCGCAGCCTTGTGCTGCCGCTGTTGCCCTCCTGGTCCAACACGATGGAGCCGGTGTTGTTGATGACCCCGCTCAGATCCAACTGGGTCTGGGTGTTGACCAGCACGACGGCCTTGTTGTTCAGCACGCCGTTGGTGATGCCATCCAGCGCGGCAGGATTGCCGCCAACGACCTCAATGGTGCCGCTTTCCGTCGTGATCAGGGTGCCGCCCTGGATGGTGGCCCCGCGGAGGTCGACAAACGAGTTAACACCCTGGGCCTTGATCGTGCCACCGGCGTTGTTGACGGTGGTGTTCTCGATCAGCAAGCCACCGGTGTTGGTCGACTGCATCAGGCCGGCGTTGGTCATGATGCTGTTCTGGGTGCTGAGAATCAGTTGGCCCGCCACCAGCAGTCCGGCTTCCTGATCGGCGGTGATGGTGCCCTTGGACTGATTGATCAGCGTCAGTTGCGCCGCGCCGATCTGGCCGGCACCGGAGATGACGTTGTTGACGTTGATCAGCCGGAAGTTGCCGTTATTGCCGAAAATCCGGTTGAGGCCATTGTTCGACATCGTCAACTTGCCGGCACCGGTCAGGGTGACGGCCTGATAGGCGAGTCTGATATCGGTCTGACCGCTGGTGCTTTGCTGCTCCAGGCTGATCGTGCCGGTGTTGTTGATCGTGCCGGCCAACTGCAAGATCGTCTGGTCGTTCACTCGGACCAGGCCCTTGTTGTTCAGGGCGCCGAAGCTGATGCCGTCCCAGAAGCCGTTGCCGCCGACCGTCTGGATCACGCCACCGTTGGCGCTGTTCAGGGTGCCGCCGCGGATGGCGCTGGCGCTGAGATCGACATGGGAGCCGGCGACCATGGCCTGGATGGTGCCGCCGGCGTTGTTGATATTGGTGTTCTGGATCAGCAGGCCGCCGGTGTTGGACGACTGCAAGGTGCCGGTGTTGACGGCATCGTTGCCGCTGGTGTTCAGGATCAGGGCGCCCGGCTGGTTGGCGTCGACCACGGCGTTGTTGATGAAGGTAAGCTGGCCGGCACCGAGCTGTCCGGCGCCGTCGATGAGGTTCGATTTGTTGATAAGCTGAAACGCGCCGTTGTTGGCGAATATGCGGTTGTTGAAATTATTCGTCAGATGAACCGCGCCGGTCCCCTGCAAGGTGACGATGGGGCTGCCGATTCTCAGATCGGTGTTGTTGGCACTGGAATTGAGGTTGATCGAGCTGTTGTTGATGATGGTGCCGAGAACGGTCAGGGTCTGGCCGTTGAGCACCTGAATGGCGCTGCCATTCGTTACGGGATGCAGGCCGAGACCGTCGAGGACGCCGCTGCCGCCGGAGGTCTGCACGATGCCGCCGGCGCTGGCCAGGACGGATCCGCCTGTCACGTTGGCCTGCAGGAAGACGATGGAGCCGATCCCGGACGCCTCGATCGTGCCGCCGACATTGTTGACGGGGCTGAGGATGTTGAGGTCGCCGCCGAGGGTGGCTTCCATGGTGCCGGTGTTGCGGATGACGTTGCCGGCGGTGTTGATGGTCAGCGCCGCGGTCGGATCGTTGGCATTGATG
This sequence comes from Nitrosovibrio sp. Nv4, assembly GCA_943330455.2. Taxonomy (GTDB): domain Bacteria; phylum Pseudomonadota; class Alphaproteobacteria; order Acetobacterales; family Acetobacteraceae; genus Rhodopila. The sequence continues at coordinate 6,282 of CALQHT020000082.1, forward strand.
ATGCCGGCGTTGGACAGCACCATCTGGCCGTTGCCGATATTGCCGGCGCCGCTGATCGTATTGTCGATGTTGTCGAGCTCGAAGGTCGCGAGTGACCCGAATATTTGATTATTCGTATTCGGGGAGAGAATAATCTTGCCGCCGCCCGTCAGGGTTGTTGTGGTTTGTGTCAGTTTGATTTGGGTTGTGGTGCCGGTGGACGCCTCGCTGATCGTTCCGCTATTCACGATGGTGCCGCCGATCGACAGCACGCCGTTGTTCGGAACCACCAGGGTGCCGGCGATGCCGGCGCCGTTGGTGCCGTCGTTGACGGTGAAACTGGTGCCGCCAACGATGGTCAAGGTGGCGGTCGCGACCAGGGACAGCGAGTTGATCGTTGTATTCGCTGGCGAATCGAGAGAAACGGCGCCGACAGGGTCGATAATGACGTCATCGGCGATGCCGGGGACCTGCGGCGGCGACCAGTTCGCGGGATCGTTGAAATGGGAGCTGCTGCCACCGACCCAATGAATTACGGCCATAGTCCGGTTCCCTCTCGATTGCTGCAAGCACAAATATACATGCTTCCGCCGAGTCATGGCAGAAGTTATTCTCGCGAATATGTGTTACGATATAGGTCGGGTTTGTCGTTGATCTGGATCAACCGCAATGGAGGGTGGTATTTTTCTTTTCGACGGATACCCGATTGGCGCGAAGAATTTCTCCGAAACAAGATCGGTGCCGCTGGTCGGATCGTTCCGGCGCATCGCATACCAACGACCCGAATCGCTGACCGATGCGCCGCCCCCTCTTCATTGCCGGACCTGGCTCGGCAACCCGCGCATCAACGGCGCGGGGCGGGTTGCCGGACCAAGTTTGGCAATGACGGTATGGCGATACTGTCGGTCCATGGTTCGTACAGTTGTTATGACGCGATATTTCGGGGGCGTTCCGGCACCTGACCGCGGCGTCCCGCGTGGCTCCGAGCCGTCACGGCGGGTTTCCTCGGATCACTCACCGCCGGCCGTTGTCAGTCCGGTGCGGCGGGACGCCCGTGACGATCCAATACCCTCGCTAGCGGGTCGCCGGCATGACCTCTCGCGCGAACCATTCCATCCGGTCCAACGTCTCGGCCAAGGTCGGGCGGCGGAAGTCGAAGCTCAGATGCGTCACGCCCAGGCGGCGATAGGTCTCGACATCCGCCACGATCTGTTCAGCGGAACCCGAGAACGGCATGCGGTCGTTTGCCCCGATCGGCTGGGCGGTTTCGCGCAGCCGAGCGACGAAGGCGATGGTGATGTCGCGGTAATCGCGGCCCGCCGCCTCGGTCATGCGCTTCAGGTCGTCCAGCATGGAGGCGAACTCGGGCGGGCGCAGTTCGGCGGTGTCGACGGTGCCGAGCGGGTGCCAGCCGTCGGCGTGGCGGGCGGTGCGACGGAGAGCGGGCTGGCTGTGGCCGCCGATCCAGATCGGTGGGTGCGGTTTCTGGACCGGCAGAGGTTCGGATCGTAGCGGCCCGAAGCTGTAGAATCGCCCCTGATGTTCCACCGGGCCGGGCGACCAGAGCTTCTTGAAGATGGCGATGTATTCGTCGCTGACCGCGCCGCGTTTGTCGAAATCGGGAGCGTCCAGCGCCTCGAACTCCTCCCGCAGCCAGCCGACGCCGACCCCCAGGGTGATCCGCCCGCGGGAGAGCACGTCGATGGAGGCGACCATCTTCGCGGTCAGCACCGGATTGCGATAGGGCAGGATCAGGACGCTGGTGACCAGCCGCAAGGTCTGGGTGGCGCCGGCAACGAAGGCCATCAGGCTGAGCGGTTCGATGGCATCCCCGGTGCTCGGATGGCGCCCGGTCGCGTCGTAGGGATAGTGGGAATGTGCGATTGTCGGGAAGACGATGTGATCGGCCATGGTGGCGGAGGTGAACCCCAGCCGCTCCCCGGTGCGGGCCAGCGGGACGATGGCGTCGGGGTTTGCGAGTTCGCCGCGCACGGGCAGGCTGAAGCCGAATTGCATGGCAATGTCTCCGGGTCGCGGGGTCGATTCCCGTTGTTGTGTGGCACGGTTCGATGGGTGGGTGAATGTCGACCGCGCCTTGGATTGATCGTGGGGAATTTATATTGCGGCGCACAATGAGTCGCCGTAACGTCACATCCGACCGAAACCCCGACCGGATGGGGGCACCAGATCATGCGTCGACCCGACCAGGATGATCGAAGTGAGGATGGGGCGGGCCTCGGTGCCTGGGCGCCGGTTGTATTTGCCCTGCTCGTGGCGATCTTCGGCGTAACGGCCAGTCTGGTCGTGCTGCGCCGCGAAGCCGCGCGCCCGGTGGTTGGCGACATGGTCGTGTTTCGTGCCGGGTCCGACGATCGCGGCCCTTGGCGGGTCCATGCCCTGGTCACCCGGCTCGCCCCGTCCGGCGAAGAGGCCGGTGTCTGCGTCCTGAATTCCACCGCGATGGCAGCGGGGGGCGGCAGCCTTCTGGTGGAAGCCCGCCTGCCGTCCGAGGCCACGCCCTATCGCGTGCACTGGGCCGGCAAGCAGACCGACACCGGGCACGCGGACACTGGGCACGGGAACACTGGGCACGGGAACATTGGGCACGGGAACGTTGGGCACGGGGACTGCGGTGCCGCGGCCGATCTGTTGATGGCACGGGTCGATCTGCGCAAGCTGGCCACCGCGGCGGGTGGCTTCGGGGTCCGGACCAAGGGTATCGATTCCCAGGCTCTGGTCAGGGACGTCGCAGGATCTCCCTGATATCGTCCAGGTGCTCCTGGCCCCAATACAATTCTCCCTCCACCATGAAGCTGGGCACGCCGAACACGCCCATCGCTTCGGCCGCCCGGGAAATTTCCGTGACCTGCTGGCGAAGCGCGGGGGCATCGGCGGCAAATCCGTCCGGGGCGCCGCACGTGTGCAATTCGGCAGCGAGGGCCTCGACGCTCTCGATATCCAGGTCGCGGCACCAGAACCGCTCGAACACGCGATCGTGGTAGGCGCGGAAGACCGGTTCGCCGTGGCGTTGGGCGAACAACATCCCGGCGGCGGCCAGGCTGGAATCCCAGATCTTGCGCGGGCCGAGGATTGTCAGCCCCTGTTTTCGGGCCTGGCGCCGGCAGTCCATGTAGCTGTAACGCACGCGGCGCCACTGGTGGGCGTTGCGCTGCTCCTCCAGCACCGTGCCGGAGGCATCGACCTTGGCGGACCCGAGATAGCTCGGGATATCCAGAATGTAGGGGAGCCAGGTCACGCGGACCGGGATATCCCGCTCCAGGGCGCGGACCTTGTCCTTGGCGAGGTAGGCGTACGGGCTCTTGTAGTCGCTGTAGACGGTGATACTGCGCGGTTCGGCCATGTCCTGCTTCCTGACGGGTGTTCCGATGCCTGCCCCGGTCCGAGGTGCGTCGGGGTGTGCACGATAATACCAACTGGCCGAAAGAGTGCCCGATAGCGTCGCCTTACCGTGATTGCCGGGCGTGACCCGGCAACCCGCGCCCTACCGTTGAAGCGTGGGTTGCCGGATCATGTGTGGCAATCACGGTAAGAGGGGGAGGGGCGATGCATCGGTCAACGGCTGGGTCAGTGCCTATAACACGGCGATTTCACGGTAATATCCGCCGCTGGCGGCATAGGTTTAACTGACCGGTAACGGTGCTGGGGTAGTTGTGGTAGTGCCTGATACAACCCTGGGTCTCGGCAGGCTCGCGGAGTCGGCACCGGAAGAAGAGCATGCACGCCATAATGACCACCCAGACCGGTTGGAGTTAGGCCTTGGACCTCATGAGCCAGGCCGCATTGTTCGGCGATCTCCTGCGCGACTGGCGCCGCCGCCGTCGCCTCAGTCAACTCGACCTGGCGTGCGACGCCGAGATCTCGACCAAGTATCTCAGCGCGCTGGAAACCGGCCACGCCGCGCCGAGTCGGGAGACGGTGCTGCTGCTGGCGGACCGGATGAACATCACCATCCGGGAGCGCAATGTGCTGCTGGCGGCGGCCGGATTCGTGCCGCTGTATCGCGAGCGCCGGCTGACCGATGTGGCCATGGTGGGGGCCCACCAGGCGCTGAATGCGATCCTGACCGGGCAGGAGCCTAACCCGGCGGTGGCGATGGATCAGCGCTGGATGATGGTCGCCTCGAACCAGGCCATGGACCATCTGATCGCCGGGGTCGACCCGCTGCTGCTGCGGCCGCCGATCAATTTCCTGCGGCTGGTGCTGCATCCGGCCGGTCTGGCGCCCCGCATCATCAATCTGCGCGACTGGCGGGAACACACGATGTCGCGGCTGCGGCGGCAGATCGAGGTCTCCGGCGACATGGTCGTAAACGATCTGCTGGAGGAAATCCGCGACTATCCGTTGCCCCGCGGCGCGCCGCCGCCCCCGCGGTCCACGCCGCATGAGGCGGTCGCGGTGCCATTCCGGCTGGTGACCATCGACGGGGAATTGTCGTTCGTGACCACGACCACGGTGTTCGCCGCGCCCACCGACGTGACTTTGTCGGAGATCATGATCGACTCGTTCTTCCCGATCGATGCCGGCACGGTGGAGATCATGCGCAAGATGGCGGATGGGTCCGCGATCAGCCGGACCGGGGTGCGGCCAGCAGCACTCGATTGACCCGTTCCAGCGCCTGGAAGGTCGTGGCCCAGGCACGCCGGAAGATTTCCCCGTTGATCCCCCGTGTGGCCAGGATAGCGGCGATCTCTCCCACGGTCCGCTTGCCATCCACCAGGCGCAGGATCGCACCGGCCTGAGCCGGCAGGGCGACGGGGATGCGCAGCCCGTCGAAGCCGATCACCATGGTGCCGTTGGGTTGGATGCCCTGGGCCATGACCTCGCCGGGGATTTCCCGGCATAGCGGCACGGCGCCGTCGGCCATCGGATCGGCGCGGGTCACCGGCTCCGACTGGCGGGTGCAGTAGAGTATATGTACGGCCATGTTGCCGGCGATGGCCTCGGCGAGGGCGGCGCGCTCGGTTGGGGTCATGTGGTCGAGTTTGGCGCGCAACCTTGGATCGGGCAGCAGCAAAGCGGGGTCGTAGCGGATCGGCTCCACCCAGCAGGCGACGCGCAATCCGGCGGCCTCGATCAGCGCGTCCAGTTCGGTGACGGTGAAGGACCGGTCGCGCGGGTTCAGCAGCAGATCGTACAAGCCGGCGTCGCCGCCGTTGATATGGTCGTCGAAATTGCGGTTGTGCTTGATCCAGGCGGTGTCCGGCAGATGCCGCATCACGCGTTTGGCCGCATCCAGCCTCTCGGCCGGGGGTTGGGCGGCCGGGGCGAGCATCCGCAGCGCGTCCTGAATCATATAGACCCCGGTGCGGCCATGCGGCGCATAGACCATCAGCCCGATTCCACCTCCCGGTGCCAGCACCGAGGTCAAGGCCGCCAGCCCGGCCGCTGGATCGGGCAGATGGTGCAGCACGCCGCAGCAGTCGATGTAGTCGAACGGTCCCAGGCCGGAACCCGGCAGGTCCAGCAGGGATCGCTGCTCCCACACGATATTGGTCAGCTTGCGGGCCGCCGCTCGGGCCTGGGCGATGCCCAACGCCGCCTGCGACCGGTCCAGCCAGGTGACCGAGCCGGGCCGCCCGTCGCGCGCCATGTGTTGCGCCAGCATCAAGGTGCCATCCCCGGTGCCGCCGCCAGCGATCAACGCATGCAGCGGGCGAGACGCCGGACGGGTGGCGCCGAACACCCAATGGTCGATTTCCTGCAAATGGCCGGGGCTGCCCACGATCAGGCGTTTGGCTTCATCGCGCGGGTCCCGCCTGGGATACGGATAGGCCTCGTACTGGGCGGCGAGCTGGGCGTCGGTTGCATCTGACATGCTGTCGGCATAGACCGCCCGCATGGTCGAAACCAGGGTCCGCGGATATTTTGGCATCGGTGCCGAGGGCGTGTCGAAATCCGCCAATGTGGGTGCCTTGTTGCGCACCGCGCACGGGTTCGGCGCGTCGTTCTGCTTCACCATCGGCACCGGCTGGGATTCCCGGGCGTCTCGTCACGCCGACACCGCCGACACACCGCTACATGTGCCGCTGTGGCGCTTCCCGGATCTGGCCGCCATGACCCTGCCTGCCGGTTGCGCCCTGGTGGGAATCGAGTTGCTGGACGACGCGATCGACCTGCCCTCCTTCCGCCATCCGTTGAGCGCCGCCTATGTGCTGGGGCCGGAGCGGGCGGGGCTGTCGCCGGAGTTGCTGGCTCGGTGCGACCATGTGGTGCGGATTCCCACCCGATTCGCGTTGAACCTGGCCGTCGCCGGGGCCTTGGTGCTGTATGACCGGATGATCCAGCACGGGAGGTTCGCGGATCGCCCGGTGGGCTCGGGCGGGCCGGCGGAACGGGCGAGCACGGTTGGCCATGGGCCGCCGAAGTTCCGTCGCACGGTGCCTGAATGGATGAAACATATGAAACCAGAACCCAAATAGGCGGGTTACGCTTGTTCGGTTTGCCCGGTGGCCGTATTCCTCTGGCCATGTTCCTCCGCACTCTCCCGCTTATTGCCCCTCTGGTCGCCGTCTGCTGCGCGCTTGTGGCTCCGGTGCCGGCCTGGTCCCAGAAACCCGCTCCCGCGCCGGCGTCGGCAACGCCGAGCGGCCCGAAGTCGATCGGGAAGTTCGACGATTGGACGGCCGCGACGCATCAGGAGGCGGGGCAGAAAGTCTGCTACGCCTTCACCCGGGCGCAGGCCGCCGGCGGGAAGAGCAATGCGATCCTGACCGTGACCCAGCGCGCCGCCGGGCGAGACGCGGTAGCGATCGATGCCGGGTATGTGTTTCCGCCGAATGCCGCGGTCACCGTGCAGGTCGATGCGGTCACGCTGGAATTCTACACCGCGCAACGCAACGCTTTCGCACGCGATGGCAAGGCCGCGGTCGCCGCGTTCCAGAAGGGCAAGACGGCCGTGAGCAAGGGGCCGGGCGCCAAGGACGGGCAGGTGAGCGACACGTTCAGCACGAAGGGGTTCTCGGCCGCCTATGCCGCGATCGTGAAAGAATGCCCGGCGAAGTGAACCACATCGCCGACCTGACCGAGGCTGAACGCGTCCGCATCCTGGCCAAATCGGCCCTGTTCGACCCGCCCGAGACAACCCTGCCCGATGGCAGGCGGGATCTGGTCGGGATGGATCGGGCGGAATTGGCAGCCGAAATGGCCTCGATCGGGGAGGCGTCGTTTCGCGTCAAGCAGCTTTGGCACTGGATCTACCACCAGGGCGTGACCGATTTCTCCCGCATGTCGAGCATCGCGCGCCCGTTGCAGGAGAAGCTGCGGGAGCGGTTCATCATTGGCCGGCCGGACGCCGCAATGGTGCAGACCAGCGAGGACGACACACGCAAGTTCCTGTTCCGGTTCCGGGATGGGCAGGAGGCGGAAACCGTCTACATCCCCGATCGGCAGGAAGATCGGGGCGCGGTCTGTATCTCGTCTCAGGTCGGCTGCACCTTGTCCTGCCGGTTCTGTCACACCGGGACCCAAACCCTGGTGCGCAACCTGGGCGCGCCGGAGATTGTCGGGCAGTTCATGGCGGCGCGTGACAATTACGGGGAATGGCCTTCGCCGAAGGGGGAGACCCCGCGGCTGTTGTCGACGATCGTGCTGATGGGCATGGGCGAGCCGCTGTATAATTATGCCAATGTCGCCAAGGCGATGACGATCGTGATGGACAATGAGGGGATCGGGCTGTCGCGGCGGCGGATCACTCTGTCCACGTCCGGCGTGGTGCCGATGATGGACCGGTGCGGGGCGGAGCTGGGGGTCAACCTGGCGGTGTCGCTGCATGCGGTGACCGACGAATTGCGCGACGAACTGGTGCCGCTGAACCGTAAATACCCGATCCAGGAGCTGATGGCCGCCTGCCGGCGCTATCCGGGTTCGTCCAATGCGCGCCGGATCACGTTCGAGTATGTGATGCTGAAGGGCATCAACGATTCGGACGCCGAGGCTCGGGCTTTGGTGCGGCTGATTGCCGGGTTGCCGGCGAAGGTGAACCTGATCCCGTTCAATCCCTGGCCTGGCAGCCGGTATGAGCCGAGCAGCGGGGCGGTGGTGGATCGGTTTGCGAAGATCGTGAACGATGCGGGGTTTTCGGCGCCGGTGCGCACGCCGCGTGGGCGCGACATCCTGGCGGCCTGCGGGCAGTTGCGGACCGAAAGCCGGCGGGAGCGTTCGGTCCAGGCTTCGGCAGGCGACGTTGGGTAGGTGACCGGGACCGTATGATACGCCAAGCTGTCTTCCGCATCGCAACATGGAGACAGAAATGGCGGATCTGGCAGGCAAGGTGGCACTGATCACGGGCGCGCAGCAGGGGATTGGCAAGGCGATTGCGATCGCGTTTGCGCAGGCAGGCGCCGATGTCGCGATCAACTATCTGGATGGGTTGGCGGAGGCCGAGGCTGTTGCCGCGGCGGTTCGCGCCGCGGGACAGCGGGCTGTGCTGGTGCAGGGGGATGTCTCGGCCGCCGGTGCACCGACGTCGATGGTGCAGGCGACGGTTGCCGCGCTGGGGCGCATCGATATTCTGGTGAACAATGCCGGGGTGTTTCCTCGGGTGCCTTTTCTGGACATGACGGAGAAGGATTGGGATTTCGTCCATTCCATCAATCTGAAGGCGAGCTGCTTCTGCGCGCAGGCGGCGGCGCGGGCCATGATCGCGGCGGGGCATGGCGGGGCGATCATCAGCCTGGCGTCATCCTCGATCTATGGGGCGTCTCCGAACGGGGCGCATTACGCGGCCAGCAAGGGCGGCATCGTGTCGTTGACGCGGGCGATGGCGACGGAGCTGGCGCCTTCTCGGATCCGGGTGAACGCAATCGCGCCGGGGCTGACGGATACGGCGCAGCCGCGTTACGGGTTCACCGAGGAAGAGTTGCAGGCGCGGTCGGCGGCAATGCCGTTGGGGAAGATGGGGCAACCCGAGGATATCGCGCATGTGGCGGTGTTTCTGGCGTCGGAGAAGGCTTGTTTCATGACCGGACAGACGGTGCATGCGAATGGTGGGTTGTTCATGGCGTCTTGATGTGTTGTCCCGGTGCCCCGAGGTTCGGGGCACCGCCATCACCACGATGTCGATGGGCGGGATGGGCGGCATCCGTCCGGACATATCTATTAAGAAACGCCCGGTCCCGTTTATCGTCTGCCGAGATATGTCCCGCGTCCGCTGACTATGCCGGTTCCACCACCGAGACGGCCGGGGTGAAGAAGTATCCACCGTAACGAACGGTCTTTATATAAGTCGGGTTCTTCAGGTTCGGTTCGACCTTGCGGCGCAGGCGGCTGATCTGCACGTCGATGCTGCGGTCGAAGACGGCCGCCGCTCGCCCGTGCAGCAGATCCAGCAGCGCGTCGCGGGACAGCACTTTCTGCGGATGCTGGCAGAAAATCGCCAGGATGTTGAACTCGCCGCTGGTCAGCGGCATCGCCTCCCCATTCGGGTCGGTCAGTTGGCGGCGGGCCATGTCCAGGTGCCAGCCCTCGAACGCCAGGGTCTTCGGCGATTGTTGCGTCATGTCGTCGCTGGCGTTGCTGCGGCGTAGTACCGCACGGACGCGGGCCACCAGTTCGCGCGGGCTGAACGGCTTCGGCAGATAGTCGTCGGCGCCGATTTCCAGTCCGACGATGCGGTCGGTTTCGGCCGCGCGGGCGGTGACCATGATGATGGGCACGGAGGATTGGTTGCGCAGGCGACGGCAGATGCTGAGCCCGTCCTCTCCCGGCAGGCCGACATCCAGGATGACCAGGTCGATCTTGCCGACCGAGAGCACACGGTCGAGATCGCGACCGCTGCGCGCGACGGTAACGACGAAGCCATGCTCCGTCATCGCGTGCACCATGGTCTGGCTGATTTCAGGATCGTCCTCGACGACCGCGATATGCGTGCTGGTTTCCATAGGGGCACCTCTCATGGGCGGAGATTTGCATCAGCCGGGTAGGCGCAACAAGGAAGAATGTGTGTATGACATCAATTGAAACCGATGTCTGTGATCTGACATATGGATACATGAATTGACGTAAAGGGGACGGTGCTTTCAGCCCCGGACCCCGACCAGGGCTCTGCCCCTGGACCCCACCAAAGGCGCGGCCTTTGGAATGCGATTCTTTTGTCGGTTGAATTCCTGGGGCCTACCCGGACCTATCACCGTCCGGGCAGGCCCCAGGAATTCAACCGACAATGGTCCGGGTTCCAAGGGCCGTCGCCCTTGGCGGGTCCAGGGCAGAGCCCTGGCGGGGTCCGGGGCCGAAGCCCCGCCCTTACGCCCCAATCCGCAACCGATCGCCATTCTCGCCACCCGTCGCCGACCGCAGCGCCGAAAGCAGTGCCACAATCGAGGGTATCGCCCGCGGCTGCCGCCCAGCGTCCCTCCGTTCCGGGGTTTGCAAAAACCAGCGGACCGGACGCAGGTCAGAATCGGCGGCGGAGACCGTAAACACCCCCTCCGCGGTCGTGACGGTCACGCCGTCATCGCCAACCTCGACCCGCCCCACGACCGCCCACAGGATCAGGCAGTCGCGCAGCAGGCCACGCAGTTCGGCGCCGGTCACAGCATCGGGCTGGAGAACATCTCCTCGGCGATCTTGCGGTGCTGCCACTTGCCATCGTCCAGGCTGCCCTTGAACACGCCGTTTTCCACCGCGATCTTCCCACGCAACACCGTCAGGCTCGGCCAGGCATCCATCTTGCGGCCTTCCCACGGGGTGTAGTCGGCCTCGTGCAGGTCCGCGGCCGTCAGCACCCGGTTGTCCTTGGGATCGAGCACGACGATGTCCGCATCGGCCCCCGCGACCAGCGCGCCCTTGCGCGGGTACAGGCCCATGATCTTGGCGGCGTTGGTGGAGATCAGATCGACGAAGCGGTTCAGCGAATAGCCGCGCCGCCCGACCATTTCGGTGAACATCAACGACACGCGCGGCTCGACACCCGCATTGCCGCCGGTGGTATCGTCAATACGAATGCCTTGCAGCTTCTTGGCCAAGGTGCAGCAGATTTCGTCGGTGGCAACGCAGTTGATCGCACCGTCCAGAGTGCCTTCCCACAGCGCGTCCTGGTCCGCCTGCGACTTCAGGGACGGGTAGGTGTGGAAGATCTGACCGCCGGGCTTCTTATAGTCCTCGTTCGTGTACATCATGTATTGATGCAGCGATTCGCCGTAGATCGGCACCCCGCGTCCCCGCGCCTCCCGGATCGCCGACACGCCGGTGCCGGCCGAGACATGCATCATATACAGCGCGGTGCCGGCGACTTTTTCCGCCAGGCGGATGACGCGGCGAAAAGAGATGTCCTCGGACAGGGTGTTGTGCACCTCGGCCATGTTTTCGAAGCCAGTGCGGCCCTCGCGGATCAACTTGCCATACATGTGCATGACAATGTCGTTGTCTTCGGAGTGGATCACGCCCAGGCCGCGATTGGCGGCGAGCACCTGGAACACCTCCCAGATATCGCCGAAATCGACCATGCGGCCTTTCCGGTTGGGGGTGATGTCGGTGGTGAAGATTTTGACGGTGGAATAGCCTGCCTGGATCGCCTCGGCCAACTGGCCGGGCATGTCGAGCGGCAGCGCGCCTTCCACCATGATGTGCTGGGCGTAGTCACAGGCGCAGTGGCCTTTCCAGTCGAGTTCCCGCTTCTCGATCGCGTCCCGCAGGTTGGCGCCCATGCTGGCACGGGTGAAGTCGATCATCGTGGTGGTGCCGCCATGCACGGCGGCCTTGCTGACGACATCCGGCGGCTCGGTCAGGCCGGCGGAGCCATCGGGATTCGGCATGTGCCACTTGCAGTGCACATGCGGATCGATGCCGCCTGGGATGACGATCTTGCCGGTGGCGTCGATGACGCGAGCCCCTTCCGGGATCGGCAGGCTGCCGGGTTGGGCCATGGCGGCGATGGTCTCGCCCTTGACCAGAATGTCGAATGCGCCAACGCCTTGCGGTGTGACGACCGTGTCGCCGCGGATCACCAGATCTACCATGTGCGAGCCCCTTGTCCGATGCCCTATCGTTCCGCGTATTCGCCTCGACCGCAAGGCCGCGCAGGGCGCAATTGGTCGCTTCCGTGCCTGAATATTGCGCGTTGCGGCTCCGGGGTGCTTAACGAGGGCGCCTGGGACACGCGGGACGCTTATTTCCACATCATTGAGGATGCTCATGCGAGGAATTTCGATCGACGGGTTGGGGAATGGCACGCGCCGCATCGCGGGGCCACGCGCATGAGCGAGGACCCGTCCGACCAGCGCCTGCGTGCTCCGGCCAGTGCGCGCAACCAGGACCCGATCCTGGACGTGCTGCGCGCGCGACTGCCTCCGTCCGGCCTGGTGCTGGAAGTCGCGAGCGGCACCGGGGAGCATGTGGTGCATTTCGCCGCCGGCCTGCCCGGGCTGGTGTTTCAGCCGAGCGATGTGGATGCGCGGTGTCGGGAAAGTGTGGCGGCGTGGGTGGTGTCGTCCGATCTGAGCAATATCAGGCCGGTGAAAGCCCTGGATGTCACCGGAGATTGGGCGGCGCAGATCCCGGGCGGGCAGGTCGATGCGGTGCTGTGCATCAACATGATCCACATCTCGCCGTGGGAGGCGACGTTGGGCCTGATCGACGGTGCGTCTCGCCGGCTGCATCCGGGCGGCGTGCTGTTCCTGTATGGCCCGTTCAAGCGGAACGGTGCGCATACCGCGCCCACCAACGCGGTGTTCGACGGGCGGTTGCGGGCGCAGGATGCGTCCTGGGGAATTCGGGATCTCAGCGAGGTGACGGACGTTGCTCGCCTCGCCGGTTTCAATGCACCGGAGGTGATCGAGATGCCGGCGAACAATCTATCGGTGCTGTTCCGTTTGCCAGGATAGGCGGTGCTTTCAGGGTCGGTTCAGTCCTTTGACGGGCCACTGAACCGCGCCGGGCCGCCATCGAAGCGGTGCGACGCGCTGGCCATCAGCAGATGCGCGGTCCCGGCCTCCGGTGTTGTCGGGTCCAGCGCGAGTGCCATCACGTCGGCCGGGGCCAGGCGCAACATGCCGGCCAGCAATCCGATGCTGGTGAAAAGGATAAGCTGCCGTCCGGTCCCGTTGGCGCGCATGCCGCAATACTCCCGTCGTTCTCAATGCTAGGATCGCGCTGGTTTCGGCATGGTTTCAGGGGGTGGATATGGACAAGCGGGTGTTCGACATCGTCGTGATTGGCGCCGGCATCGCCGGCTCGACGGCGGCGGCGCATCTGTCGCCGCATCGCCGCGTCGCGCTGATCGAGGCCGAGGACCAGCCTGGGTATCACTCCACAGGCCGGTCTGCCGCGTTGTGGATACAGAATTATGGTCCACAGGATGTGCGCGAGCTCAGCCGCCTGTCGCGGGCGTTCTTTGAGGCGCCGCCATCCGGGTTCGCCGAAGTGCCATTGATGCGGCACCGTCCGGTGCTGTTTCTGGCCAATGCGTCGCAGATGGCCGAGATGGAGGCGGAATTGGCCGGTGGGATCGGTCTGCGGGCCATCTCTCCGGCTGAGGCCGCCGCCCTGCAACCGGCTCTGCGTCCCGGTTATGCCGCCGCCGCCGCGGTGGAGGACGACGCCTTCGACATGGATGTTGCCGCGATCCATCAGGGGTTCCTCCGTATGTTGCGCGCCAACACCGGGGTGCTGGCGGTGCGCAGCCGAGCGGGACGGATTGAGCGGAAGGGGGGCGTGTGGGAGGTGGAGACGGTGTCGGGCGATGTGTTCGCCGCCCCCGTCGTCGTCAACGCGGCGGGCGCCTGGGGGGATGAGGTGGCGGGGATTGCCGGGGTCTCGCCGCTTGGGCTGCGGCCGTGCCGGCGCACCGCGGCGATCATCGACCCCGCCCCACACGATCCCGAGCACTGGCCGATGACCATCGATATCTGCCACGGTTGGTATGCTCGACCGGAGGCGCGGACGCGGCTGCTGGTGTCGCCGGCGGACGAGACCTTGATGTATCCGCATGACGTGCAGCCGGATGAGCTGGACATCGCGTTGGGTATCGACCGGATGCAGCAGGCGCTGGATATCGCGGTGCGGCGGGTGGAGCGGGCCTGGGCGGGTCTGCGCACGTTTACTCCGGACGGCAGCCTGGCGTTTGGCTGGGATGCGGCGGCCGAGGGGTTTTTCTGGAGCGTGGGACAGGGAGGGTATGGGATTCAGACCTCTCCGGCGGCGGGAAGGCTGGTGGCCGATCTGGTGCTGGGGCGCGATCCGGGGGAGGCGGGGGCGATCGTTTCTCTGGTGGCGCCGTCGCGTTTTGTGGGTTGAGTTGGGGGGGCCGCCCTTGTCGGTTCGGATGGTGGGACCGGAGCCGGATGGGCGGGGCGTGATGTCGCTATTGAAGGTTGCGCGACAATCATGGGCAACCGTGTAGCTCGGTTCGCCGATCTTTCGCGGTGCGGGCCTTCCGGGGGGAATGACAGATGGGTGAGAGGGGCGGTGGCACATAACGTAGAGACCCGACCGCGCCGAATCGGGGAAAGAAATAATGAGCGGCCGCCCCTCCCCCCTCAATCCAGACTCAGCTTCACCTCCTGCGCCACCGCCCGCCACCGCGCCTGCTCGTCCAGGATCATCTGCTTGAAGCTCTCGGGCGTGCTGATCATGGGCCGGTAGTTCAGCTCCTCCATCCGCTTGACCATCGTCGGGTGGCGCAGCCCGTCGTTGATCGCCGCGTTCAACGTCACAACGACATCGCGCGGCGTGCCCGCCGGGACCATCAGCCCGGTCCACGGCAGCAGGTCGAACCCGGGCACCCCGGCCTCTCGCACCGTCGGCAGGTCCGGAGTCAGGGAACTGCGCTCCGGCTGACTGATCGCCAGCGCCTGCAGCTTGCCGGCCTTGTATTGCGGCGCGGTCAGCGAGAACGAAATAAACCCGCAATCCACATGCCCGCCCACGACATCGGCCATCGCCTCCGAATCGCCCTTGTAGGGGATATGGGTCATCTTGATCCCGGTCAGCATGGCGAAATTCTCCATGCCCATATGGTTCACCGAGGCGATGCCGGGGGACGTGTAGCTGAGCTTGCCCTCGTTCTGTTTCGCGTAGGCGACGAACTCCTTCAACGTCGTCACCGGAATCCCGAGGCGGGTCACCAGCAAATACGAATAGCTGACGACGCTGCCCACCGGGATGAAGTCGCGCAACGGATCGTAGCGCAGGCTCTTCACCACGGCCGGAGAGATCGTCATCGCCCCCGTCGTGCCGTGCATGATCGTATAGCCGTCCGGAGCCGACGCCAGCACCGCCTGGATGGCGATCCCGTTGTTGGAACCCGCGCGGTTTTCCACGACCACCGGCTGTTTCAAGGTCTCACTGATCCGTTCGGCGATCATCCGAGCGGACAGATCGGCCGGCCCGCCGGGTGCGACACCGACCAGCAACCGGATCGGCTTCTCCGGCCAGGCCGCCAGCGCCGGCCCCGACGGCAGGGCCAGGGCAGACAGCACAGCGAGCAATGGGGCAAGAATCGGCTTCATTTGTTGTTCCTTGGATCGTTCACCTCATCCATCACTCTGCCGCATCCCGTTGCACACGCCAACGGCGCCGGCGGGTGCAAACCAAAGTTGTGGGATCGAGTACACGCCTCACCGTCATTGCCGGAGTTGATCCGGCAACCCGCCCCCGGTCGTTGAAGCGTGGGTTGCCGGGTCAGGCTCGGCAATGACGGTGAGGCTAGCAGCCTGTCGGACTCGGGATTTTCGATCAATAACGACGGCTGTTCGGCTGCGCCGGCGCGGTCATCAGACCGCCGGCGGCGCCCCGATCACGTCCTGACTGGCTTCATATCGGCCCGG
>CALQHT020000083.1 GCA_943330455.2 Nitrosovibrio sp. Nv4
ACGCTACCCATTTGCCCGTCTCGGCCGAAAACGGTCGCACGTTGCCTCGGAGGATGGAAATCAGGCGCAATTACGCAAATTCTATCCAGGGTTGTCACGTCCGATAGAATTTCGCGCATGATTGGCGTCGAGTTTTGCAAGTGGCTCGTTTTATTGACGTTATCCCTTCGTCAAATCGTAAGGGATTCACTTGCGCGATGATGAATATTCACGGGTGAAGCTGGGAACCGCATCGAATCCCGATTCACCCCCGGGCAAACGACCTGCCCAACGTGCTATTTTATGACACCCGACAATACAGACGCGAACCAGGAGAATTTTATCTACACGACACGCCAAATAATTCGACAAATCGGCGACTATGCCCGAAGCCCCGTGTTAAGTGACTTGGACTCACCTCCGATGCCCAATCGCGGTCGAGAGAAACCACCCCTGAGTCGCCTCACCGCACGGCATGACCGCGAACGCGCCGACACGCCGTGACAGAAACCCGCTGACGCTGCCATGATCCCAAAATACCGCCAGAGCCCGGAGCCGTATCCGGCCCGAACCTGCCACTGTCGAGTGCTCTCCAACCGGGCGATCGCCCCGAACACTCGCTCGATCCACACCGAACCGCTCGGCCGCCCAGCTTGTGCGGCACATCTCACGTCCCGGCGTGACGGATGGTATCGCCGGCCCTGACCATTGACCGATGCACCGCGCCCCGCCCACCGCCATTGCCGGGTCATGCCCGGTAACGACGGCCACGGGGCGATAGGTTACCGATCAGCAGCCCGAGAGCACTTGAACCGTGACGACCCGCTCACCGGCCTTCTCGGACATGCCAGAAATCAGGCCGCGGTGCCGCCAACGGTCAGCCCGCTCAGTTTCAGGGTCGGCTGCCCCACACCCACGGGCACCCCCTGCCCGTTCTTGCCACAGGTCCCGATTCCCGGGTCCATCGCCATGTCGTTGCCGACCATCGCAACCTTGGTCAGCGAGTCCGGGCCGTTGCCGATCAACGTGGCCCCCTTCACCGGAGCAGTGACCTTGCCGTCCTCGATCAGATAGGCCTCGCTGGCCGAGAACACGAACTTGCCCGACGTGATATCCACCTGGCCGCCGCCGAAATTCACCGCGTACAGGCCGCGCTTGATGGACGCGATCATCTCGGCCGGTTCGTGCGCACCGCCCAGCATCACCGTATTGGTCATCCGAGGCATCGGCGAATGCGCATAGGACTGGCGCCGCCCATTCCCGGTGGCGGGCATATTCATAAGACGCGCGTTCAGCCGGTCCTGGAGGTAGCCGACCAGCACCCCGTCCTCGATCAGGACGGTGCGGTTGGTGGGGGTCCCTTCATCATCGACCGTCAGGCTGCCGCGCCGATCGGGGATCGTCCCGTCATCGATGACCGTCACACCCTTCGAGGCAATCCGCTTGCCCAGCAGCTCGGAGAAGGCGGAGGTCTTCTTGCGATTGAAATCGCCTTCCAACCCATGGCCGATCGCCTCATGCAACAGAATGCCGGGCCAGCCGGACCCCAGCACAACCTCCATCTCGCCAGCCGGCGCCGGGCGGCTGTCGAGATTGACCAGCGCCTGCCGCAGCGCCTCGTTCACCGCGCCGCGCCACACCGCCTCGGTCGTCACGGCGTCGTAGGCGAAGCGTCCACCGGTGCCGTAGCTACCGGTTTCCCGGCGCCCGTTATGCTCCACCACGACCGAGACGTTCAGCCGCACCAAGGGGCGCATGTCAGCGACCCGGGTGCCATCGGGGCGCATGATCTGCACCGCCTGCCATTCGCCGCCAAGCGACGCCATCACCTGGGTGACCCGGCTATCCTTGCCACGGGCGTAGGCGTCGATCTCCGACAGCAGACCGGTGCGGGCCGAGAAATCCATAAGCTGCAGCGGATTGGCGTCGGAATAGAGCCGCGAATTGGTCGCCCGCGGCGCCTCGGCCACGACCCCGTGATGGCCGGACGCCACCGCCGATACGCTGGAGGCAGCGCGCCGCAGCGCCGCTTCGGAGACCTCTCCGGCATGCGCATAGCCAGTTGCCTCTCCGGCAACCGCGCGCAAGCCAAAGCCAAGGTTCGAATCGAAGGCCGCGCTGCGAATGCGTCCGTCGTCGAGGCTGATCATTTCGCTTTCCCGGTATTCCAGGAACAGCTCCCCGTCATCGCTGCCATTCAGAGCCTGCTCGACGACCCGTTCAGCGGTCATCCGGTCAAGCGCCGAGTCGGCCCGGTCGAAGAACAGCTTGTCTGTCGCGGCGAGCGAGGTCATGTCCAGAATTCCTTGTCAGCGTGTCACCCAGGAAGGGGCGCCCAGGGAGAAGTATGCAGGGAGGAAGTGTGCAGGGAGAATGGGCAACCGCGACCGGTTTTACCACTGGTCACGCAACCAGCCGGTCGACCGGCAGGCGGATTTCCGCAACGGTTCCCTCACCCACATGGCTCACCAGCGACAAGGTGCCGCCATGCCCGGTGACCATCGCCCGCGCGATATAAAGACCCAGCCCCGCGCCCTGATATCGGCGGGACAGAGCGTTATCCAGTTGGGTGAACGGCTCGAACGCCCGTTCCAGGTCCTGTTCGGCGATGCCGATCCCGGTATCGCGTACATATAATAGAAGGCCGCCAGCGTCGACGAGCCGAGCACCGATGGTCACGACACCCCCGGCGTTGGTAAATTTGATCGCATTCGACAGCAACTGGCTCAATGCCTGCAGCAACCGCCGCTCATCGGACCGGATATGGGGCAGGCTGTCGGGAATCTCCACCACCAGGGTCAGTTCCGCGGCTTGAATCGCGCTGTCGGACTGACGCGCCGCGGCGCGCAGCAGCCGCGATACATCGATCTGGTCGACGGCAAGATCGAAGCGGCCGGATTCGATGCGGGCAACGTCCAGGATGATATTGATCAGATTGAGCAGGGTCCGCCCGCCATCGTTGATCTGTTGGGCGAATTCGACGACCCGGCCCGGGTCCTGCCGGCCGGCTTCCCGCGCCAAGGCGTCGGAGAAGCCAATCACGGCATTCAACGGTGTGCGCAATTCATGGCTCATGGTCGCCAGGAAGCGCGATTTCGCCTGGTTCGCCGCTTCGGCCGCATCGCGGGACCGTCGGAGCTCTTCTTCCGCGGCATGGGCCTCGGTCATGTCGGTATAGGTGCTGACCCAGCCGCCGTCCGGCGTCGGGTCCGAGCGCACGTCGAGGGCTCGTCCGGCGCGTGTTACGAACTGGCTGTTATAGGGTTGCGACCGATCCCGTTCGGCCAGAGCCAGGAGCGCGGCCTGCGTGGCCGGGTCCGTGCCCCACTCGCCGCTGCGATGAAGATATTCGAACACCTCCGCGTCGGTTCTGCCGGGTTCCAGCAGACCTTCCGGGTAGCCGAGCAATGCGTGGGCGGTGGCGTTGCTGGCGACCAGGCGTCGATCGGCGCTCCACAACAGGACCGCGTGGCGGATATTTGCCAGCATCGTGGTCATCACGTCGGCGCGCCGGGTGATTTCGGCTTCGGCCTCGACCAGCGCGGTGATGTCGGTCACCACGCTGATATGGCCACCATCCGGCAGCGGCGCGGTGCGGATGTCGATCGCGGTGCCGTTGGGGCGACGGCGGCGGCGCATCTGCGGACGGGTGATATCGTGCGCCATCTGCTGGGAGAACACGTCGGCGGTTGTCCCGACACCGAATTCCCCGCTCGCGGCTCTGCGCTGGACGATATCGACCATCCGCTCACCAATCTGGATCGGTGCACCTTCCATGACCTCGGAATAGCCACGATTGTACATGCGCAGCCGGTGGTCGGCGCCATAGACGCAGATCCCGTGGGGTACTTCCTCCAGGATCGTGTCCAGCAGGCGCGCCCGCCGTTGTGCTTCATCCTCGGCCTGGACCAGGGGGGTGACGTCGGTCACGGTGATGGTCCAGGCCCCATCGGGCAACGGCGCGGACACGATATCGATGACCCGCCCGTTGCCGCAGGTGCGCCGCGTTTCCGCCGGCAAGGCACGATTTGCCCTCCGTTCCGCCTCCACGAACCCTATCCCATCCGCCCCCGAATACTCCTCCTGGTCGGCCATCAGGTTCAGCAGGTCCTCGAAGAGCACGCCTGGCATCGCCCGCTCGATCGGCAGCGACAGGAGTTCGGCGAAGCGTGGGTTGGAGAAGATCATCGCGCCATTGGGCCGGAACGCGGCGAGACCGATACGCAAGGTGGCCAGTGCCGCCGCGGACATGCCGGCCGCCCGTTCCGCGTCCGCGCGGGCGGCGATCAGCGCTGTGGTTTCGATGGCGCTGACGACGTATCCGCCGCTGGGCAACGGCATGTTGATCAGGTCGAAACTGCGCCCCTTGTACATGCGTCGGCGCAAGCGGCCGGGGCGCGTTCGGTCCGGCGCCATCACGGCGGCGACCTGTGTTTCCGGATCGCCGGGCCCATAAACCCCACGCAACGCCGACGCGCGCACCGCATCCACGACCGGCGTGCCGGGTGGAAATGCGTCGGAGGGTAGTTCCAGCGAGTTCAAAAAGGCCGGGTTCATCAGCACAATGCGCTGTTGGGCGTCTACGATGGCGATGCCGATCTGTATGACGTCGACGGCCTCGGTCAACGGAACAACGGCTGAATCGCTTATGAGGTTCGCCTTGTCCTCGTCGTCGCTCATCCGGGCGAGCCGCGCTGCTGGCAATCCCGCATGCAGGCATGCAGCAAAACAAGTGTCGTCCCCAACAGCACGGTTGCGCAGAGTTGATGCGCCACGGCGAGGGAAAGGGGGACAATGTGCAGCACGGTCATCACCCCCAGAGTA
This sequence comes from Nitrosovibrio sp. Nv4, assembly GCA_943330455.2. Classification (GTDB taxonomy): domain Bacteria; phylum Pseudomonadota; class Alphaproteobacteria; order Acetobacterales; family Acetobacteraceae; genus Rhodopila. The sequence continues at coordinate 4,804 of CALQHT020000083.1, forward strand.
TATTGTACGATCAGGCAGACGCCGAGCAGGATGAGGGGGGTGCGCACGGAGGGAGAGGGGCGGAAGCGCCAGCCGGCGACCAATGTCGTTATGACGACGACGGCACTGAGCGTCGCCAGGACCCGATGGTTGAACTGCACGGCGGTGACATTTTCCGCCAGGTTACGCAAGAACGGCAACGGACCGAGATAACCTTCCGGGAAAATGCGTCCGTCCATCAGAGGAAACGTATTGTAGGTCAGCCCGGCGCGGGTTCCGGCCACAAAGCCGCCGGCGACGATGGTCAGGGAGATCACGATCAGCGACAGGACAGCCCAGATCCGCAATTGGACATGTCCCGACGGTGACGGATTTGCCGCGGTTGCCTCGACCGGCGGCCGTCCCGGCGGATGAGCCAGCGACAACCCGATCCAGATCAGGCTTCCGTAAAGGATCAAGGCAAGGCCGAGATGCACGACCAGACGATAGGGGGAGACCGTGGTCATGTCGGGCAGGAACCCGGATGCGACCATGAACCATCCGACGAATGCCTGCAGTCCGCCGAGAGCGAACAATGCCGACAGGACTGGAATAAGGCGGCGGTCGATCCGTCCGGTCAGCCAGAACCACGCCAGTGGCACGGCAAATGCCAACCCCAACATGCGGCCCCAGAATCTGTGGGTCCACTCCAGCCAAAAAATTCCCTTGAAATCGGCCAGGGTGAAGTCGGAGTTGGTCAACGTGAATTGCGGGATCTGCCGATAGAGTGCGAACAACCGTTCCCACTCATGCTGGGAAAGCGGCGGCAGGGTGCCGACAATGGGCGCCCATTCCATGATGGATAGGCCGGAGCCGGACAGCCGTGTGGCGCCACCAAGGCCGATCATAACCAGGATCATGGCGGCCAGGGAAAACAGCCAACCCGCGACCAGACGGCGGTTGCGCCGGCTTGCGGCGCGATCGCTGAATGAGGCGCCAGAAAAGTCGCCGACATCGAAGGGCATGCCGACCTTATAGAAGCAGGCGCGCTGGGAAGAAACACCGCAGCGCGCCAGCGTCCCAAATTGTCAATTCAAAAGATGAGATGTTTTGACATGTCGCCACCCGCTGGGCTGGATCAGGGCGACGCTGGCGACCTCCACGGAGTGGAGCCTCCCTTCGAGGGTGGTGCGCCAAAAGCTGAGAAACCGGTGCAATTCCGGGAATTTCGGGGCCATATCGTATTCTTGCCAGACATAGGTTTGCAGGACGGCCGGGTGGTCCGGCAGGTGGTAATAGATCCTGGCCGTGGTCAGGCGATAATCCCGCAGCTGCAGGGCGAGGCTCATGACAAACGATCTCCTGTCACCTGGTTCCGCGCGTCGGGGCGACGAAGCGCGGCCGTTTTGTTCCCTCCTGCCGCGATGATTGTTCGGACGATGCCCGGATTGCAATGATTAATTTAGCGATTTCAAAAGCTTATCACTCCTCGGCAAAGAGTGCTGCTGACCCTTGACTCTGACCGGCCGCGCGCCTAGATCGCTGGCACTCCCAAGCATGGAGTGCTAGCAACGGTTCGGGCGCTCATTCCGAGGCCTTCGTCGTGCGCTGGCAAGAAGCCCACCTAAACTCTGGTTTAGACAAACCCAGGAGCGATCCGAATGAATTTCCGTCCCCTGCACGACCGGGTCGTGGTCCGTCGGCTGACCGCCGAAGAGAAGACCGCGGGCGGCATCATCATCCCCGACACGGCCAGAGAAAAGCCGATGGAAGGCGAAATTGTCGCCGCGGGGCCTGGTGCTCGCAATGAACAGGGCCAGCTCGTGGCGCTCGACGTCAAGGCTGGCGACAAGATCCTGTTCGGCAAGTGGTCCGGCACCGAGGTCAAGCTGGATGGCGAGGAACTCCTTATCATGAAGGAGTCCGACATCATGGGCATCATCGATGCCACCCCCGCGGGGAAGAAGAAGTAGGTCCGAGCGGACCCACCTGATTCAACCTGCGCTTAACGACTGACAGACGAGGGAATTAACACATGGCTGCCAAGGACGTTCGGTTCGGCGGTGATGCCCGCCAGCGTATGCTGCGCGGTGTCGATATTCTGGCCGACGCGGTGAAGGTCACGCTGGGCCCCAAGGGGCGTAACGTGGTTCTGGACAAGAGCTTCGGCGCACCGCGGATCACCAAGGACGGTGTGACCGTTGCCAAGGAAATCGAGCTTGCCGACAAGTTCGAGAACATGGGCGCGCAGATGGTGCGCGAAGTTGCCAGCAAGACCAATGACATCGCTGGCGATGGCACCACGACCGCGACCGTTCTGGCCCAGGCGATCGTGCGCGAAGGCGCCAAGGCCGTCGCCGCCGGCATGAACCCGATGGACCTGAAGCGCGGCATCGACAAGGCCGTCGCCGCCGTCGTGGATGAGCTGAAGAAGCGCACCCGCAAGATCACGACCCCGGCCGAGACCGCTCAGGTTGGCACGATTTCCGCCAACGGCGAGTCCGAGATCGGCAAGATGATCTCCGAAGCGATGCAGAAGGTCGGCAACGAGGGCGTGATCACGGTCGAGGAAGCCAAGGGCATCCAGACCGAGCTCGACGTCGTCGAAGGCATGCAGTTCGACCGCGGCTATGTCTCTCCGTATTTCATCACGAATGCGGAAAAGATGGTCGCCGACATGGACCAGCCCTACATCCTGATCCATGAGAAGAAGCTGTCCGGCCTGCAGCCGATGCTGCCGCTGCTGGAAAGCATCGTGCAGTCCGGCCGTCCGCTGGTGATCATCGCCGAGGACGTCGAAGGCGAAGCCCTCGCGACCCTGGTCGTGAACAAGCTGCGCGGCGGCCTGAAGGTCGCGGCCGTGAAGGCGCCTGGCTTCGGCGATCGTCGCAAGGCGATGCTGGAAGACATCGCGATCCTGACCGGTGGCACCGTGATCAGCGAAGACCTTGGCATCAAGCTGGAGAACGTGAAGCTCGCGGATCTCGGCAAGGCCAAGAAGATCCTGATCGAGAAGGAAAACACCACCATCGTCGAAGGCGCCGGCAAGAAGGGCGACATCCAGGGCCGTTGCACGCAGATCCGCGCGCAGATCGAGGAAACCACCTCGGACTACGACCGTGAGAAGCTGCAAGAGCGCCTGGCGAAGCTGGCCGGCGGCGTTGCCGTCATCCGCGTCGGTGGCTCCACCGAGGTTGAGGTGAAGGAGCGCAAGGATCGCGTGGACGATGCGCTGCATGCGACTCGCGCCGCGGTCGAGGAAGGCATCGTTCCGGGCGGCGGCGTCGCTCTGGCGCGTGCGTCCCTGATCCTGTCCAAGCTGAAGGCCGACAACGACGACCAGCGTTTCGGGATCGAGATCGTCCGCAAGGCGATCCAGACCCCGCTGCGCCAGATCGCCGAGAACGCTGGCGAAGACGGTGCGGTGATCGCCGGCAAGACCTTGGAGAAGGACGAGTACAACTACGGCTTCGACGCCCAGTCCGGTGAGTTCAAGGACCTGGTGAAGTCCGGCATCATCGATCCGACCAAGGTTGTTCGTACTGCGTTGCAGGATGCGGCCTCGATCGCCGGTCTGCTCGTCACGACCGAAGCGATGGTCGCCGAGAAGCCGGAGAAGAAGGGCCCGCCGATGCCTCCGGGCGGCGGCATGGGCGGCATGGGCGATATGGACTTCTAAGAACCGCATGCTGGACGTGGTTCTTCGGGACCGCGTCCGGTTGTTGGGCTTGGAGTCGGAAGAGCGGGTCGCAAGGCCCGCTCTTTTTTGCGTGAATCGCACACGAAACTGGATTCAGGGAAGTCATCGTTCCCAATATCAAAACAGTTCTGGAAATTATGCCGAAGCGGGTGCTGAATACTCAAACGATGCCGCCATACCGGCCGCGTTCGACTGTCTTCATCCGTTGCCGCCCTGATTGACTCGGCTCGGCGTTTCTGTGCCAACTGTAGGCTGCAATCGTATTTTGGCTTGCCTTGCTGCGCGTCCGGCCGTCCGGTGCTCTCAGGATAACCAAAGACCCGGTTGTCTAACGTGCCTCGTATATCGCGTGGCACACTGGACGGAGAACGACGCAGACAATGGCTACCGGCACGGTCAAGTGGTTTAACACCACGAAAGGATATGGATTCATCATGCCGCAAGATGGCGGCAAGGATGTTTTCGTCCACATCACCGCGGTCCAGGCCGCCGGCTTGCGTGGACTGAATGAGGGACAGGCAGTGAGTTTTGAGGTCGTGATGGAACGTGGCAAAGCCGCGGCCACCGATCTGAAGCTCGCCTAACCACCGTCAACCACGAACCGGCGGGTCGCACCAGGCAACGAACCTGGGCGGCCGTTAAGCCGGCATTCCCATCAAGGAGTACCAAATCATGGCCGTTGGAACCGTCAAGTGGTTCAATGCAACCAAAGGGTTCGGATTCATCATGCCGCAGGATGGCGGCAAGGATGTTTTCGTCCACATTACCGCCGTCCAGGCTGCCGGCCTGAAAGGGCTGAACGACGGGCAGAAGGTGACCTACGAAGTCGCCATGGAGCGTGGCAAGGCCGCCGCGACCAATCTCCGCCTCGCCTGATATCCGAAGAGGTTTGCGCGGGCGCGGGATCGACCGGCCCGCGGCGCCTGGATTATGATCCCGCCGAGCGAAATGCGGCAGGATGTAAATCATGCCTAAAATAAAGCGCTAGAGCGGGTTGCCGTTGCCAGTCAGGATGAAACCCGGCTGGCGCGTCGAGCCCTGCTTGGCGCGGGGCTGTAAACACCGGCACCTGGTCGGCGTATTGGGATTGCGTCGGGCAGGGCGCCGGTTAACCCTGGTGGTTCATGTCGTTGATAGTATCGGGTTATACCAACGGCCCTGCATTCACCGATAGCGTCCCCTCACCTTCCCCGATAACCGAACCGGTTGCCGTGACTGCCGCCTGACTCACTCGGGGTAGCGGGCCAGTCTGGATTGTCGATACACTCTGATCATGACCTTGATTTACAACTGGCTTATCCAGCAATTCGTCGACGACACCACCATCGCCCACCTTTCCCTCGCCCTTGTTCTCGGGACGGTCATCGGGATGGAGCGGCAATGGCGTCAGCGCACCGCCGGTCTGCGCACCAACGCGTTGGTGGCCCTTGGGGCTGCTTCGTTTGTCGACCTCGCGCACAGTGTCGCGACGACCTCTGCCGGGGTGACCCAGGTGATCGCCTACGTGGTGTCCGGCGTCGGGTTTCTCGGCGCCGGCGCGATCATGAAGGAAGGCACCAATATCCGCGGCCTCAACACCGCGGCAACGGTCTGGTGTTCCGCCGCGGTGGGAGCAGCCGCGGCTGCCGATCAGGTCCAGGTTGCCGTTGTCACCACCATCGGCGTCGTATTCCTGAACGTGATGATCCGCTGGGTCCTCGGTCGTTTTGAGAGCAATGCAACCGCTGTCCCGACGGTGCCGATGCCGTCCCGGTTTGTCATCCGAATCGTCTGTTCACGCGATCATGCGGCCCCTATCCGATCGCTGTTGCTGCAAGCGCTGACCCAGGCTGGCCTGACGCCCTCCGCGCTGACGAGCAGCAACGGGCCGGAACAGGTTCAGATCACGGCGCAACTGACCGGCGATTCCATGGAAATCGCGCCGTGGCTGGAGCAGGTCGTCGCCCGACTGGGCGGTGAACCGGCAATATCCGATATCGGCTGGCACCATGGGACGAGCATGTAATACCAACCGGCCGAAACAATGGCCCACGGGAGTCTCCTCACCGTCACGGCCGGACTTGATCAGGCAACCCGCCCCCTGTCGTTGAAGCCCGGCAATGACGAGAGGGGCCCGGGCGGAACATGGGTCATTGTTTCGGACCGTTGGTATGAGCCTCAGCCCCGATTGCGCGACACCAACCTGCCCGCCCGCGCCGTCGTCGCGCCCTGGCCGTACACATAGGCCGACTGCCCGTTGACCCAGGTCTCCAATATCCCCACGGACGGGGTGGTCGGCGCATCATAGGTCGAGGCGTCCTTAACCGTCGCCGGATCGAACAGCACCAGATCGGCCAGCGCGCCGGTCCTGATCACCCCGCGATCGGTCATGCCGAACACATCCGCGGTATGGCCGGTCATCTTGCGAACCGCCGATTCCAGGCTGAACAGCCCCAGATCGCGCGCGTAATGGCCCAGGACACGGGGAAACGTGCCCCACAGTCGAGGATGCGGGTAGGAATCGTGCGGCAACCCGTCGCTGCCGATCATCGCCAGCCGATGCGCCATGATCTCCCGCACATCTGGCTCATCCATCTGGAAATAGATCGCACCGGCGGGCAGCAGCCGTTCGGCGGCCTCCTTCTCCGACGTGTTCCAGCCCCGCGCCACGTCGGCCAGCATCCGTCCCGCCATCTCCGGGTGAGGCACCGACCAGGTCACCTGCACCGGAACGTCCGGGCGCAACCGGAAAGGCATCAGCACCGTCGAGCCCGCGTGGTAGGGGTACACATCGAAATCAACCCGCTGACGCAGGGACGCGCGGTCGATCGCCGGCAAGGTTTCCACGGAACGGCCGAAATTCTCCGGCATCGAGCATTTATGGTGGCTGATCACCACCGGAGAGCCGGTGTCGCGACCGATCTTCAACGTCTCCTCGATGGACAGCATCACATCGTTGGCCTCGTCACGCATATGCGTGACGTAGATGCCGCCAGCCTCCCGCAGCGCCTCGGCCACCGCGATGACCTCCTGCGTCGGCGCCATCATGTTGGGCGGGTAATAAAGCCCGGTGGAGAAGCCGGAACCGCCTTCCGCCAGGGCCTCGGCCAGCCGCTTGCGCATGTGTTCGGCTTCGCGATCGGTGGCGGCGCGCTGGGTGTCGCCGTTCATCGCCTCCACCCGCAGGGACATGTGGCCGATCAGAGCGTAGGTGTTCACCGGCGACGGATCGCGCGCCAGGCGGTCTGCGTATTCCGCGAAACTGCCGAAGCTGAACCAGGACTCATCGCCCAGCAGATCGAGCGGTGGCACCGGCCGAGACGTCATCCGCACGGGCGACAGGGAAATCCCGCAATTGCCGACCACGACGGTGGTGACTCCCTGGGACATCTTGCACAGCATGCATTCGGGGCCGCACAGCACGGCCCGGTCATCGTGGGTATGAGCATCGATGAAACCGGGCGCCACCGCCTTGCCGGAGGCAATCACCTCCCGATCCGCCGACGCGCCGCCCAGATCGCCGACCGCGACGATCCGATCGCCCGTCACCCCGATATCCGCCTTGAAGCGAGGCGCCCCGGTGCCGTCGAACACCGTGGCATCGCGGATGATCAGGTCGCAGCGCAATGCCATCGTGGTGTCCTCATTGTTTGCCGGTGTTGTTTGCCGGATGTTGTTTGTCGGTGTCTGTGGTCGGTCCGGAGTGTAGGGTAACCCAATGCCTCCCCAGGGAGAACCCATCGTGACGCTCGCCGATCTATGCCTGCCGCTTATGGTGCTGCTGACCATCGGTGCCCTGGTGCCGGCGAAATGGGCCGGCCGGCATGACTACGACAATTCCCGGCCGCGCGATCCGGGCTTCTACACGGCGGGCTTCCGCGCCAGGTCGCAATGGGCACACCAGAACAGCTACGAGTCCCTGCCCTTCTTTTTCGCCGCCGTCATCCTGGCCGAGATGCGAGCCGCGCCGCAGGGCACGGTCAACGCACTCGCCATAGCGTTCGTCGTGGCGCGTGCCGGCTACATCGCCGCCTATTGGTTCGACCGCCCCACCCTGCGGTCGGTGGTATGGGCGGTGGCGCTGCTCTGCAATCTGGCGATCTTCTTCCTCCCGCTGGCTGGGTGAAATGCCCGCCCGCCCGCGACGTTCCCGCCCCGACTTCATGCTCGAACAAGCTGCCGGTGGCCGCGTCGCCGGCGTGGATGAGGCCGGACGCGGACCGCTCGCCGGCCCGGTCATGGCCGCCGCCGTCATCTTCCCGGCCGGCGTGCCGGAATCGCTGGCCGAACTGCTGGACGATTCGAAGAAGCTAACCCCTGCTCGCCGCCTGTATGCGTTCCACGCGCTGCGGGAATCGGGCTGTGCGGAGATCGGAATCGGCGCCGCGTCCGTCGCGGATATCGAGCGGCTGAATATTCTGCATGCGGCGATGCTCGCGATGCGGCGCGCGGTCGGGCGTTTGCCTTCCCTCCCCGATCTGGCGTTGGTGGACGGCAACTATCCCCCGAAGCTGGATTGCGCGGTGCGGTGCGTCGTCGGTGGCGACGGGCTGAGTTTGTCGATTGCGGCTGCATCCATCGTTGCCAAGGTCATCCGGGACCGAGCCATGACCCGGCTCGCGGCACGCTTTCCCGCCTATGGCTGGGACGTCAACGCCGGCTACGCAACGGCCAAACACAGGGCGGCTTTACGCGATATCGGACCCACCGCGCACCATCGTCCGTCCTTCGGCACCGTGGCCAAGGTCATGGCACCGTTATCCCACCCATTGACGTGACTTCGGACGGCCAGTCACGATAGTAACCTCTTGCCAGCCGTCCCCCGCCTTCGCCCCCTTACCTGGAGTCACATTGGAAATCGTCCGGGAACTCCCTCTGGATCAGATCATGCTCGGCGACTGCATCACCCTGATGCGGATGTTGCCGCCGGCATCGGTCCACTGCGTCTTCGCCGACCCGCCGTACAACTTGCAGTTGCGCGGGGAGTTGCGGCGACCGGATGACAGCCTGGTGGATGGGGTGGATGAGGAGTGGGATCGCTTCACCGACTTCGCCGCCTATGACGCGTTCACCCGCGAATGGCTGACCGAGTGCCGCCGTCTTCTGCGCAAGGACGGCACCTTGTGGGTGATCGGGGCCTACCACAACATCTTCCGCATCGGCGCCATCCTGCAGGATCTCGGGTTCTGGGTGCTGAACGATGTGATCTGGCACAAGACCAACCCGATGCCGAATTTCCGCGGCCGGCGCTTTACCAATGCGCATGAGACGCTGATCTGGGCGGCACGCGACCGGGATTCGCGCTACCGGTTCAACTATCAGGCCATGAAGGCCGTTAACGACGATGTGCAGATGCGCAGCGACTGGTTCATCCCGCTCTGCACCGGCCAGGAGCGCATGCGCAACCAGCACGGGCTGAAACTGCACCCCACCCAGAAGCCCGAGGCGCTGTTACATCGCGTGCTGCTGTCCAGCACCCTCCCTGGCGATATCGTGCTGGACCCGTTCGCCGGGACCGGCACCACCGCCAGCGTGGCCAAGCGGCTGCATCGGCACTTCATCGGCATCGAACGTCATCCGGCTTATGCGGAGGCCGCGATCGGCCGCGTGCGTCGCACCGCACCCATGCATGACGACGGATTGGCGACCGCGCCCACGAAGCGCGACGTGCCCCGCGTCCCATTCGGCAGCCTGGTGGAGCGCGGACTGATCGCCCCCGGAACCCGCGTGTTCGATCGGCAAAGGCGGGTCAGCGCGTCGGTCTCCGCCGACGGGTCGCTGGTGTCGGGGGAGTTTCGTGGCTCCATTCACAAAGTTGGCGCCGCGGTCCAGAACGCGCCCACCTGCAACGGGTGGACGTTCTGGCATTTTGAGCGGGACGGGCTATTGGTGCCACTCGATGTGCTGCGGAGCGTGCCGGTCGAGACATGACCCGGTGCCGCCTCGGCGACGTCGATCTTTGGGCCGCTCCCATAGCGTCATACCGAACTCACTCGACTCGTAACTGGCCGCGAGAGCCAGGCTGTCCGGTCGATTTTCTGAGGGAAACACCATGAACTGGGCCATTATGAGCCGAGCGGAACGGGACGCGGCGTATAATAATACTGAAGCCGTGTCCGATAGTGCCGCCCTTGGTGCGGCGCGGGAGGCGGCTTCGGCGGCATTTCGTGCCGCTCATTCGGGTCATCTGGACCTGCCCTATGGTCCAAGAGAACGCAACAAGATCGACCTGTTCCCCGCCGCGGATCCTGCCGCCCCCTGCCTGGTGTTCATCCATGGCGGCTACTGGCAACGCAACAGCCGGGAGATGTTCGCCAACCTGATCGCCGGCCCGCACGCCACCGGCTGGTCCGCCGCGGTGCCCGGCTACACCTTGGCGCCCGATGCCTCGTTGACCGAGATCGTGGCCGAGATCAACGCATCCCTCGATTGGCTGGCGATGAACGGACCCAGCCACGGGATCGCCGGGCCGATCGTGCTGTCCGGCTGGTCCGCCGGTGGCCATCTGACCGCGATGTGCCTCGGGCATAAGGCGGTGAAAGCCGGCCTGTCCATTTCCGGCGTGTTCGAGCTGGGGCCGATCCGCGACACCTATCTGAACGACAAATTGCGCCTGACCGAGGCGGAAATCGTCGCCCTGTCGCCCATGCGCCTGCCGATGGTGAACAAACCCCTGATGATCACCTACGGCACAGATGAGCTGCCGCCGCTGGTATCCGACAGCCGCGACCTGCACGCGATTCGGGCCGCCATGCACCTGCCCGGCCCGTTGATCCCCGTTCCTGGCGCCAATCACTTCACGATTGTCCATGAACTGCGTGACGCTCACGGATTGCTGACCCGATGTTTGCCGCTATTGCTCGATTGAGGGGCTGAAGCGACTTCGGCATTCACACATCGCGGCAGGATAGAAAATTCTCCCCCTCCCCTTGCGGGAGGGGGCGGGGGAGGGGTAATTTCGCACGGATATTGCGTGCAACCCCTCCCCCTAACCCCCTCCCGCAAGGGGAGGGGGAGGGTTTTCTCCCGCCAGTACCCTTATTTCGAGATGCGTGCATGCCGTAGGCGGAAACGGCGGGGCAGCCGTCCCGCCACACTCCGCTGGGGCGCCGCCGCTGCCCCAAATGCACCGCAGGCACTTGCCACGGCGCACGCATCGCGTATGGGTGCCACTGGATAGGTATGCTCAAGGATAACCCCGTGGCCCTGGAATCGGTGGGTGGCGACGCTCTGCTCCGGTCGATTCTCGACACCATCCCGGATGCGATGGTCGTCATCGACCGGTTTGGCCGCATCCAGTCCTTCAGCGCCGCGGCGGAACGGCTGTTCGGTTACGCCGCGGACGAAATCCATGGCCACAATGTCAGCGAACTGATGCCGTCGCCTTATCGGGAGCAGCATGACACCTACCTGACCCGCTATCTGGCCACCCGCGAGAAACGCATCATCGGAACCGGCCGGGTCGTGATGGGCCTTCGCCGGAACGGCACCACATTTCCCATGGAACTCGCGGTCGGGGAGGTAGAGGGAGATGGCGAGCCTTTGTTCACCGGCTTCATCCGCGATCTGACCGAGCGTCAGCAAACCCAGGCTCGGTTGCAGGAGTTGCAGGAGAACCTGCTGCATGCGTCCCGACTGCGGTCGATGGGACAGATGGCGGCGGCCTTGTCGCATGAGTTGAACCAGCCACTGACCGCCATCACCAACTATCTCGGCGCCGCGCAACGCCTGATCGAGACGCCGAGCCCCGATCTGGCCCGCATCCGCCAGGCGCTCCACCTGGCCACGCAGCAGACCCTGCGGAGCGGAGAGATCATCCGCCGGCTGCGGACATTCGTGGCGCGCGGCACGGTGGCGCGCCAGCCGGAAAGCATCATTCGCCTGATCGAAGAAGCCAGCGCCCTGGCCCTTGTCGGCGCCAAGGAGCGCGCCATCGATATCCGCCTGAACACCGCGGCCGACCTGCCGCCAGTGCTGGTCGATCGTGTGCAGGTCCAGCAGGTGCTGCTCAATCTGATCCGCAACGCGGTGGACGCGATGGTCGGGGTGCCGAACCCTCGACTGAGCGTCGGCGCGGCGGAGCGAAACGGCATGGTCGAAGTCGCGGTCACCGATACCGGACATGGCATTGAGCCGGACATTCGAACCCAGCTTTTCCAACCATTTGTGACGTCTCGGGCAGACGGCATGGGCATCGGCCTGTCGATCTGCCGAACCATCGTCGAGGCTCACGCCGGCCGCATCTGGGCCGAAGACAACACTGCCGGCGGCACGGTATTTCGTTTCACCCTGCCTGTCGCGACAGACATCCCATCCACCGCGGAGAGCTGATCGTTGGCGAGATCAGGCCAATTTGTCTGACAAGCACCAAGAATCCGATCCGCTCGGCCTACCGCGGAACGGTTGCGGCACGAGGAACAATGCCATGAAGAGAGCGTTCACCACCCTTGCGGCCCTGATCATGACCATATTCGTCGGACACGGGGCGCTGGCGGCCGAGGCCAACCAGGTGCGCATCGTGCAGCCTTACGGCCTGGTCTACCTGCCCAGTTATGTGGCGGTGGATCGTGGCCTGATCGAGAAACATGCCAAGGCCGCCGGACTGGGCGAGGTCAAGGTGACCCTGACCAACATGGCGAGCGGTCCGGCCGGCAGCGATCTGTTGCTGGCGGGCGATGCCGACCTGTCGATGGGCGGATTCGGTCCGGCCTTCGTGCTGTGGGACAAGACGCGCGGCGCGCAGAAAGTGCGCGGCATGATGCCGTTGTCCAGTTCCTCCGTGCTGGTGCTGACAACCGATCCCCGCATCAAAACCATCCGGGACTTCACCGACAAGGACCGGATCGCCGTCAGCGCGGTGAAGGTTACCGCCCAGGCGATCGCGTTGCAGATGGCGGCGGCGAAGGAATGGGGGTGGGATCAGCGGTTCCGGCTCGATTCATTGCTTGTCACCATGTCGAACCCCGATGCGATGGCCGCCATTCTGGGCGGGCACAGCGAGGTCAAGACCCACGCCTCCATCATCCCGTTCAGCGTCATCGAGGTCGAATCCGGCAAGGTGCATCAGGTCATGACCTCGGCCGATTATCTGGACCCGGGTTCCTCGACGGTGGTGATGTCCGCGACGGCACGGTTCCGCGAGGGCAGCCCCAAGCTGTATGCGGCGACCGCGGCGGCGTTCGAGGAAGCGATCGACTTCATCTACGAAAGCCCTCGGGCCGCCGCGGAAATCTTCGTGGCGCGAGGGCCGCAAAAGCGGGAACTGGCCTGGACGGAAGCCATGCTGACCGACAAGAAGCTGGTCGAGTTCAGCGCGACGCCGCGTGGCACCAAGAAACATGCCGACTTCATGCATGCGGCGGGCACCCTGAAGAACAAGCCGGACAGTTGGAAGGACCTGTTCTGGGACAACATGTGGTCCAAGGACGGGAGCTGAGGCGCCCCGGTTCGGCGATCCCGCCTGAAGGTCTCGATCGGGTGCGAACCAAGGTCGCGCGGTCGATTACACGCCCCCTCGTCATTGCCGGGCTTGATCCGGCTCCCCGCGCTTCAGCGGCAGGGAGGGGGTTGCCGGATCAAATCCGGCAATGCCGGTGAGACGAGTCTATCGGTTGTCTTGACCCCTCGGCGGGCTGCCTATACATCAGGAGCACGGCTGTTCCGTTACAGCCTGAGACTCTTTTGGGGCGCATGATTGGGAGCATTCCTGCGTGACAACCAGCCAGGTTCACTTCGTCCCGCCCGCCCCGGTGCCACCGTTGGAGCCGCCGAGCACGCGGGCGTTTCTGCGGGCTGTTCGGTCGAACTCGCTGGGCATATTTCCGGAGGCGGCATACCGAGAGGACACCTGGGTTCGCCGATTCCTCGGCCGCCGCAGCGTGTTGCTGAACGCCCCCGATGCGATCCACCGTGTCCTGGTGGACAATCATTCGAATTATCGCCGGTCCGGCACCGCAATCCGCGTGCTTCGCCCAACCAACGGGGACGGTCTGGTCTTGAGCGAAGGGGAAACCTGGCGCCGCCAGAGACGCACCATCGCCCCCGCGCTCGCCCCGCGCGTCCTGCCCATGCTGGCCCGTCATATCGCCGAAACCACCGCGGAAGCCCTGGACTCCCTGGCGGAGCGTGCCGATCGACCCGCGGACCTGCTGGCGGAAATGCAGTTCCTGGCGCTGGAAATCGCCGGCCGCTCGATGTTTTCCCTGCAGATGCGGCAATACGGCGCCACCATGCGGCGATTGCTGGGCGAATTCGCCGATCGCTACGTGCAACTCGACCCGCTGGACATGCTGCTGCCGCCATCGATCCCGACATTCCGCGATCTGGCCCGTCGGCGCTGGCGGACCCGCTGGATGCGTCTCATCGACACTATCCTGCACGCTCGCCTGGCATCGCCTGACACTGACGATACCAGCGATCTGTTCGGATTGCTGCGAGCATCGCGCGACCCGGAGACGGGGGTCGGGTTCTCGCCCGGCGAACTCCGCGACCAGGTATCGACGATGATCCTGGCCGGCAGCGAAACGACGGCGCTGAATATGTTCTGGGCGTTGACCCTGCTCGCCCAGGCTCCGGACCAACAGCGGATGGTGGCGAAGGAGGTGGCGTCCCTGGCGCTCACCCCGGAAAGCGCGTTCGCCGACCTCGGCAAACTGCCCTACACGAAGGCGGTCGTGCAGGAGGCGTTGCGGCTGTTTCCGCCTGCCTACACGCTGGTGCGGGAGGCGATCGGCGCCGACCAGGCCGGTGCCATCGCGCTGAAGCGAAACGATATCCTGATGGTCGCACCATGGGTCCTGCATCGGCATCATGCATTGTGGGACCGGCCGGCAGCGTTCGATCCATCGCGGTTTCTGCCGGACCGGCCGTCGCCGCCGCGCTTTGCCTTCCTGCCCTTCGGGGCCGGCCCGCGGACCTGCGTCGGGGCCCAGTTCGCGTTGACCGAGGCAACCTTGGTCATCGCCTCCATCATCCGTCGGTTCGATATCACCCTGGCCGAGGATCGGCCGGTGTTGCCGGTGGCGATCATGGCGATCGGACCCGACCACGCCCCGCCCTTTCGCCTGTCGCCGCGCTGACCTGAGCGCAGACCGGCGCGCAGACTGGGGCGCTGACGGGCGCGCAGACCGGCGCGGATGTATGGGTCTACGGGTTCAACCGCCTGCCCGGCCTCACGCCATCTGCACCGCCTGCACGGCCTCTTCCAATTCCTGGAACGAAGGCATGAACTCGTTCGGCACCATCTTGCGGCCGGTTTCCACGCTCACCTGCGGCGCATTGCCGTGCAGATGCGCCACGATGACGGCGCGGATAACCTCCATGTATTTGGCTTCTTCCTCGACCACGCCGGTCAGGCGCGTGGCGAAGGGGCCGACCATACCATAGGCCATCAGCACGCCCAGAAACGTTCCGGTCAACGCGCCACCGATCATTCCACCCAGCACGGCGGGAGGCTCGTTGATGGACGACATGGTCTTGATAACGCCCAACACCGCCGCGACGATCCCCAGGGCCGGCAATCCGTCCGCCATGCTCTGCAGCGCGTGGGCGGGATGCAGTTCTTCGTTCAACGTCTTTTTCAGTTCCCGGGCCATCACGTCCTCGATCTGGTTCGGATCGTCGGCATTCATTCCGACCATCCGCAGATAGTCGCAAATCAGGACCGAGGCATGGTGGTTGGCCAGAATCTTCGGGAATTTCTGGAATGCGGTACTTTCCGACGGCTTCTCGATATGCGGCTCCAGCGCCATGTTGCCCTTGGTGCTGGCCAGGCGGACCAGGAAGTAAAGCAGGCTCAGCAGTTCCACATAGTCGGACTTGTGATAGGCCGCCCCTTTCATGATCTTGCCGAAGCTGCCCAGCGTGTGTTTGACGCCATGCATGCTGTTGGACATCAGGAAAGTCGCGAACGCTGCGCCGCCGATGGACCACAGCTCGAACGGGAGGGAGTGCGCCAGCGGTCCGAAGCTGCCGCCATGCGCCATGTAGCTGCCGAAAACGTTGAACAGCAGAAAGAGGAATCCGCCGATTACAAGCATGGGGTGGGTCTCATCGTCTGGCCGGCGCGGATGCAGCGGGGACTGGGGTGGACGACGTGCGGGTCGTGGCGGCTGCCTCTCGCAAGACCACGATGGCGATGCGGCGGTTGGCGGCGGCGAACGGATCGGACGGCAGCAATGGGTCGCGATCGGCGTGGCCGGTCACGGTGCGGATGCGCCCGATCGGCAGGGCCGCCTCGACCAGCAGCCGCCGCGTCGCGTTGGCCCGTTCGGCCGACAATTCCCAGTTGGTGCGGCCCGGCCCTGGAAACGGCGCCGCATCGGTATGGCCGGAGATCGATATCGACTGCGGCAGGCGCTGCAATACGGGCACGATCTTCTGGATCAACTGGCGCGCACGATCGTTCGGGTTGGCGGAACCGGACGCGAACATCGGCAGACGGATTTCATCCAGGATCTGGATTCGCAGCCCCTCGGGCGTCATGTCGATGGCAAGCTGGTTGGCGAGTTCGGCAAGCGCCGGATCGCCGCGCACGGCCTCCCGAATCTGCTGGGCGGCTTCCTCGAACGCCGCTTTTTCCTGCCTTTCATGTTCGGCCCGTATCTCGGCCTCGGTCGGCGGGCGGGAGCCGTCGCCGGTATCCTGGCCGGCGGCCTCCCCCATTCCGGCGAGCGACGCCGCCGCCGGGTCCTGACCCATTTTCAGCGCCGCCTGCCCGTTCGGACCGTCCGCGTCGCTCTGAGCATCGCCCCGGAGCGCGTCCGACCGCAAGCCGCGTGGTTTCTTGCGGATTTCGTCCTCGCCATCCTCGACATCGACCACATCCGGCCGTTTCCCGACCGTGATCCGCACCGAGCCCTTGTCGGAGACCAGAGCCCCTTCGGCGAAAGCGGTCTTGCCACCGAACGGCTGACCGGTCCCGGAGGAGGCGTGGCTCATGAGGTTGTTGGGGCTGAAGTAATCCGCGAGGCCGGTCCGCTGTTCCTGGGTCGTGGCGTTCAACAGCCACATCAGCAGAAAGAAGGCCATCATCGCGGTCACGAAGTCGGCATACGCGACTTTCCAGGCACCGCCGTGGTGTCCGCCACCGACGATCTCATACTTCTTGATGATGACTCCGCCCTTGGAGCCCTTTGAATCGCCTTTGCCGGCCATGCTGACCCGATACGGTTCGTGATCAGGTCAGCATGCCGGCAACAGATTAACCAATCCTCACCGTGGGCGGAATCATTTGCCGGAGGGACTGTGCTTTGCTCCGCCCCGTCGATCGCGGGCTATGGCGATCCGGGGCGACGGACCGGCCTTTCCCCGTCATGGTCGGCGGTGACCGTCCGTCGCCCCAAGTGGAGCAATTATTTCGCCTCCTCGCTGTTTGGAGTGGGTGGTAACGACCCAATCCGGTCTTCCTCAAGTGTTTCTCTGTTCGGTTGGGCGCCGTTTCTCCGTCCCGGCCTGACGATCCAAGGACGCCGGGGATGGCGGCTGTCAAGGATGGCCTCTTGGC
>CALQHT020000084.1 GCA_943330455.2 Nitrosovibrio sp. Nv4
CCATCCTTGACAGCCGCCATCCCCGGCGTCCTTGGATCGTCAGGCCGGGACGGAGAAACGGCGCCCAACCGAACAGAGAAACACTTGAGGAAGACCGGATTGGGTCGTTACCACCCACTCCAAACAGCGAGGAGGCCAAAAGATGCAGGACCAGGAAATGACGGCATTCCGCTCCGCCGTCATCCGCCTGGCCGACATCGACTTTGCCGACAAGCCGCGCCTGCTGGCGGCGCTCACTCAATCGCTGGATCGGATCACCCGCTTGCAAACCGAGTTCTGGGCCGGGGTCGACAAGCCCAAGGCGTCTCGGCGCGCCGATCTGGGCGCGGAATACGCACGCGAAGGCTCGGCCTTGCAGCCGTTGCTGGAGGACATTTCCGCGCGCCTGTTCGCCAGCATCCGCAACAGCGATGCCTTCGTCGATCAGATGCTGGAGATCAAGCAACTCGCCTGGCTGGCGCGTGACAATGCCGGGGAGGCGTCGCTGCTGATCTCCAAGGGGCTGGCCGCGGGCAAAGTGGCGCCGGATGCGCAACGCACCTATGACACGTTCAACGGCGGCGCGATCGCGGCGTGGGCGGCGATCGAGAATGCGGTCTACGGCATGGCCCTGCCTCCATCCCTGGCCGAGGCCATGGCGACGGCCAAGCGCGTGTATTTCGCGCCCGATTACCTGGCCCTATCGCGAGAAGATGCTGGCGGGCCTGATCGCCGGCCAGAAGGCGGAGAGCACCGCGGATGAGTGGTCGCGGTTTGTGGTGCCGAAACTGGGCGCGATGCTGGGCGTGGCGGAAGGTGCGCTCGACGCGGCCAAGGCACGCGCCGGCGCGACGCGCGACGACGCCATGGGCAAGCTGATCCTGTCGGGCGGCATTCTGCTGCTGATCCTCGGTTTCGTGGCGGCCAGTGTGCGTGTCATCCAGACCCAGATCATCCGGCCGATGCAGGTGATCGGGCATGCGATGCACCAGCTCGCGGTGGGGGATCTGACCGCGGAAGCGCCCTTCACGCAGCGCCGCGACGAAATCGGTATCCTGGCGCAGGCGCTGGGCGTGTTCCGTGACCAGACGGTGGAAAAGACCCGGATGGAGGCCGAGGAGCGCGCGCATCAGAGCCAACTGGCCGAACGCCAGGCGATGATCGCCGACCATATCGGCGGCTTCGAAGGGCGGGCGACGGCGAGCATCGACGCGCTGGGCGTGGCGTCCGGCCAGATGCTGACCGCTTCTGTCGACTTGCAGGCGATCTCGGCCCGCACGACGGAGGGGATCGCCGCCGCCGCGACCGCCGCCGAGGAAACCGCCAGCAGCGTCACCGGCATCGCCGCGGCGACGGAGGAACTGAGCGCCTCCATCACCGAAATCAGCCGTCATGTGGCGCAGGCGACCACGATTACCGGGCGCGCGGTGGCCGAAACCCGTCAGACCGACGACACGGTGCGTGGCCTGGCGGAATCGGCCGGTCGCATCGGAGAGGTTGTCAGGCTGATCAGCGACATCGCCGGGCAGACCAACCTCCTGGCATTGAACGCCACGATCGAGGCGGCGCGGGCGGGCGAGGCCGGCAAGGGCTTCGCGGTGGTGGCATCCGAAGTGAAGTCGCTGGCCAATCAGACCGCCAAGGCGACCGAGGAAATCTCGGCCCAGATCGCCGCGGTGCAGAGCGTGACGGCGGATACCGTGAAAGCGATCCAGCGGATCGGCACCACGATCGACGAGGTGAACGCCGTCGCCACCTCGATTGCCGCGGGGGTGGAGGAGCAGGGCGCGTCAACGCTGGAAATCGCGCGGAACGTGCAGCAGGCCGCCGCGCGCAGTCGAGAAATGTCGGAAACCGTCGGGCGGGTCAGCCAGGATGCGGCGGCGGCGGATGACAGCGCTCGCACGGTCCGTGCCGCGTCCGAGGCCACGGGGACCGAGGCGGACAGTCTGCGCGGGCACATCGGGTCGTTCTTGCAACGCATGCGGGCTGCTTGAGGGGGGCTGTCGTACCAACCGCCCGAACTATGGACCAATAGCGTCCCTCCCTTACCGGCATTGCCGGGCTTGGCCCGGCAACCCGCCCTCTGCCGATGAAGCGCGGGTTGCCGGTCAAGTCGGGCAATGACGTTAAGGGAGGGACGCTATGGGTCAATGGTCAGGCCGGGTGGTGTCAGTCCGTGGATCGAAGCGTGTTGGCTTCCAGGGCGTCGCGCAACATGCCTTCGATCGGGGCGGCCTTGCGGGCGGTCAGGTCCATCAGCACCATCACCGACTCCGCCGTTGCGGCGCATGCATCGTCCTGGAAGATCGCCTGTGCCAGACGGAAGGATGTGCGGCCGATGCTGATGACGCTGGTGCCGATCTCGACCTCGCCGCTCCAGTGCATCTCGGCCCGGAAGTCCAGGACCAGGCGCACGATGGCGAACCCGTGGCCGGGCGGAGCCAGAGGCGCTTTCGGGTCCAGCAGGAAGGTGATGCGGCCGGTTTCCAGGAAGGTCGAGAAGACGGCGTTGTTCAGATGCCCATTGCTGTCGGCATCGCCATAGCGCGCGGTGTCGCGGGCCCAGAGCGGGTAGGCGGCGCGTTGGATCAGTCTGCGTGGATCGTTCATGGCGGCAGGATACCGGTTGGTCGTCCGATTGGAAACGTGTTGACATTTGAAGCGCTGGCACTCGGCGCGTAGGGGTCGGCGCCTGGGCGTGACAATGCGCCGGGGGGATGGGGGGACCGGTCCATGACACATCATTGGAAAGAACGGCGCAACAACGGTCGGCGTCCCGACGTTCCGGTTCTTGCGGTAGGCGGGTCACAAACCGCGGCTCGGGGTGCCGATACGGGACGGAACCCGTCCGCTTGCTCCCGCAGCGAACAACCGCGCCAGAAAACCCGCATCCCCAAACGCCCCGGACTTTGAGACAATCCGCTGACCGTCCCACGGTCCTCCGCAAAGAACCGAGGTCGGGGCCCCAGGCTCGATCTCGCCGTCCACAACCAGCGACGTCGTCCCCAGCCCATCGCAAATCGCCCGTAACGTCTCCCCGCCGCTGACGAACAGCGTGTTCGGCCGCTCGGAACGGTGCAGCACCGCCAGCAAGGTCTCGGCGATCAGACCGGCGGCGCGGGAGCGATCCATCGCGGCGGGGATATCCACGGTCACGGCCGCAGGACCCGGCATGGCAACCGCCGCACCGATCGGCAGGATCCGGTGCAAGTCCGGCACCGAGGCAAGCTGCGCCAGGGTCGTCGGATGGTGCGACCCGATCAGAGCCAGCACCGGTTCGGCCAAGACCGGACACGGCACCGGCCTGCGTCCCGCCAAGGCGCCGGCCAGACCGCCGGTGCCGCACCACAGCACGCGCCCGGGCAACCGAAGTCCCTCCGCGACGATGGCGTCCAGGTCGGCATCGGTTGCCGCGTCATGCACGGGTAGTCCGGCCAGATCGACGCCCAGGGCGCGCCAGCCGGTCCCGTCCCGCACCATCTGGCGTCCGGCTTGCGTGATACGGCCCTGGAACGGAAACGCCGGTGCAAGAATGCAATGGTCGAACCCGTCCATGCAGGCGGCCAGTTCCGCCGCGACATGGCCTCGCAACAGGCTGTCGATCTTCTTGAACGCGATATCCGCCCCGGTCAGCACCTTGGCATGGCGCGAGACGGCGGCGATGGCCTCCGCCGGCGCCACTTCCCGCGTGCCGGTGTCCACGGCGAAGGATCCGTCGCGACCGTCCGGGGACCAGGACACCGGGACCGGGCCGCACAGCGGGACGAAGCGAGCGGCGCTGTCCAGCGCTCCGGTCAGATCGTCCGCCAGCAGGCGCAGCACGGTCATTCCCGATGGTCCTCGTCAGGGGCTGCCATCAGGATGCTTTCGGTGCCGCCGGAGGTCATGGCTTGGGCCGTCGATCAGATAACGCGATGCAGCAGGGGCTCCCCGGCCGCGACCCGCCGGCAGTTTTCGGCGGCGATCGAGAAGCTGCGGTCGAATGTGCCGGTGGTGATCCAGGCGATATGCGGCGTGACCACGACATTGGGCAGCGAGAACACCGGATCGGCCGGATCGGCCGGTTCGGTGGCGAAGACGTCCAGGCCCGCGGCACCGAGCCGCCCGGACCCCAGGGCCTGCACCAGAGCCGCCTGGTCCACCAGGCCGCCGCGTGCGGTGTTCACCAGGATCGCCCCTGGCTTCATCCGAGCCAGGGCCGGCGCGTCGATCATCCGCTCGGTCTCCGGGGTCAGCGGGACATGCAGGCTGACGACATCCGCCGCGGCCAGCAGCGTGTCCAAGGGCACCTGGCGTCCGACGGCATCAGGGACGGGTCGGCGCGCGGCGAAGATCACCTCGCAGCCGAGAGCGACCAGCACGGGGGCCAACAGGCGGGGGATCGCGCCATAGCCGACCAGCCCGACCGTCTTGCCCCCGAGTTCCCCGATCCCGTCCTGCAAGGCGGGATCGGACCAGACCCCGGCGCGCAACCCGGCATCGAACCGAGGGATGCGCCGGATCGCCGCCAGCATCAGGGTCAGCGCCAGTTCCGCGACCGCGCGCGCATTGGTGCCCGGCAGGTTGCAGACAGGAATGCCACGCGCCTTGGCGGCATCCAGGTCGATCGTGTTGACGCCGACGCCGATCTTCTGGATCAGCCGCAACTGCGGCGCATCGGCGATCATCGCCGCGGTGCAGGGCTTCAGCACGTGCCACAGCACGTCGCACTCCGGCAGCAGCCGCATCAGGCACGCGTCGTCGTCCTCGGGGCAGGCGACGATGTCCAAGCCAGGAACCTTGGCCAGCCGGTCCAGAAGATCGGGGCCGGCAGCGGTGTGGAATACGACCTTCAATGGCGTGTGGAACACGACCTTCATCGGCGCGACCGGCCCAAAATGCCTCCCCCGGCGAAGTGGGCGCGGGCGCCGAGGGCTTCCTCGACCCGCAGCATTTCGTTCCATTTGGCCATGCGTTCGCTGCGCGCGAAGCTGCCGACCTTGAGTTGCCCGGCGCCCCAGCCGACGGCCAGATGGACGATGGTGGTGTCCTCGGTTTCGCCGGAGCGGGCCGAGACGATGGCGGAGAACCCGCACTCGGTCGCCGCATCCCAGCATTCCACGGTTTCCGTCAGGGTGCCGCGTTGGTTGGGTTTCAGCAGGACGGTGTTGGCCGCCCCGCGCAGCGCCGCTTCCCGCACGCGCGACGCCTGGCTGACCAGGAAATCGTCGCCGACGATCTGCACCTTGTGACCGACCTGGCGGGTGAATTCGGCAAACCCGTCGGGATCGTCCTCGGCCAGCGGGTCCTCGATGGACAGGATCGGGTAGCGGCCGATCCAGCCAGTCAGAAGCTTGATCATGTCGCCGGTGTCGAGCTCGCGGTCTTCCAGCGCCAGCTTGTAGCGCCCGCCATGGCCGAATTCGGAGGCGGCGATATCCAGCGCGATGCCCACCTGCTCGCCTGGGCGGAAGCCGGCGCGTTCGATGGCGCGGACCAGCATGTCGAGCGCCTGTTCGTTGGTGTCGAACACCGGCCACCAGCCGCCTTCGTCGGCGACCCCGGCCAGGGTGCCGGCTTCTTTCATGAGCAGTCCCGCGGCGCGGTAGACCTCGGCGGTCCAGTCCAGGGCCTGGGCGAAATTGGCGGCGGCCGGGCACATGACCATGAAGTCCTGGATGTCGACGCGGCGGCCGGCGTGGGCGCCACCGCCGAAAATCTGGATTTGCGGCAGGGGGATCAGATCGGCATCCGGCCCGCCGAGATAGCGATACAGCGGCTGGCCAGCGGCGGCGGCGGCGGCGTGGGCGGCGGCCATGGACACCGACAGCACCGCGTTGGCCCCCAGGTGGGATTTGTTGGGCGTGCCGTCCAGTTCGATCAGGCGTCGGTCCAGCGCGGTTTGGTCCGCTGCATCCATGCCACGGACGGCGCGCGCGATCTCGGTGTTGACGTGCTCCACCGCGCGGGTCACGTCATAGCCGCCGAAGGCGTCACCGCCATCGCGCAGGTCCAGGGCCTCGCCCGATCCGGTGGAGGCGCCAGCGGGCGCTATGGCGCGTCCGACCGCGCCGCCTTCCAGCAGGATTTCGGCTTCCACGGTCGGGCGGCCGCGGCTGTCCCAAACCCGGCGGCCATGCACGAAGGCGATTGCTGTCTCGGTCATCGGGTCAGTTCCCTTGTCCAGGCCTGGCGGATGGAGGCCAGGCGGTCCGGCGGATCGGCGATTAGCGGGCGCGCCACCCGCCGCACCCGGTCCTTGTCCGCGTCCAGGGTGATGTACTCGACCGGGGACTTCCCATCCACCCGGGCCAGGAACAGGCCGGGCAGCAGGGCGGCGGCGCGGGATTCCAGCGCGTCCGGCGATTCCCATGCGATGCCAGTGCGATAGGTCGCCACCATGGTATCGAAGCACGCCAGAAATCCGTCCGTGGCCGCCGGTGTCCACAGACATTTCAACAACAGGTGATTGAGGCAGAACGCCAGATCGAAGGCCGGATCGCCCCACCAGGCACATTCCGCGTCCAGGAACACGGGGCCGGACGGGCCGGACAGGATGTTCTTTGGACTGACATCGCCGTGCACCAACGCGTGTTTGTGGGCCTGTGTCGTCGCGACCAGGGCATCGAACCGGTCCGCCAGATCTGGGTGCGCACGGCCGGTCGCCACCAGATAGGGTTCCAGGCGGATGTCGTAGAAGATCGCATCGGTCGGAAAATCCGCCGCGACCGTCGGGTCGGACGCGGTGGCGCCGTGGATGCGCACCAACCTGTCCGCGACCTGTGCGGCGAAGGTCGGATCGGCGTGGCCGTCGCGCAGTTGCGCTTTCCACAGAGGGTGGTCGTCCGGGGGCAGGAATGCCATCGCCAGAGCGCCGGACTCCCGGTCCTGCCCGAGGATTGCGGGCGCCGCCCCGGTAACGGCCTCGCTGGCTCGTCGCATCCAGCGGGCCTCGTAGATGTTGCGTTCCACCGGCGCGCGCCAATCCGCCGCCACACGCAGCTTCGCCAACGCCCGCTTGATGCAGATGGAACCAGTGGGCAGGTCGATCCGCCAGATATCGGAGGAGACGCCGCCCGTCAGCCGCTCGCCGGCCGCCATGGCGCCGGTGGCGAGCAGGTCCATGCGACGCAGCGCGAACAGGATGTCGTCGGGCGGAGCTTCGGTCATGCGGGCAGTTTGCCGCCGATGATTCCCGCCGCATAGGTCGGGTCAGGAGCGGCGGACGACGATCATGGACCCGCGTGTCCGCCACAAACGACTGGCACGCTATGGCGTCGGCGCATTCCTTGCGGGCAATATGGCGCAAAAGGGGGACCCCGCCATGCCAGAGACCACAGAAGCCGACTACATCGTCGTAGGCGCCGGATCGGCCGGCTGCGTCATGGCGGCTCGCCTGACCGAGGACCCTGGCACCAAGGTCATCCTGCTCGAAGCCGGCGGCCCGGACCGCAATCCGTGGATCCACATCCCCCTCGGCTACGGCAAGACCATCATCGATCCCAAGGTGAACTGGTGCTACGAAACCGAGCCCGACCTGAATGGCCGCCGCTTCTACTGGCCGCGCGGCAAGGTGCTGGGCGGTTCATCATCGATCAACGGGCTGGTCTATATCCGCGGCCAGGCACAGGATTTCGATCACTGGCGGCAACTCGGCAACGCGGGATGGTCGTTCGACGACGTGCTACCCTATTTCCGCAAGTCCGAGGACAAGATCGGCGGCGGCGACGACCTGCATGGCACCGGCGGGCCGCTGGCGGTCTCGGAGGTCGATGAATACGATCCGATCAGCAAGGCCTTCATCAAGAGCGCGCTCGATCTGGGGTTTCCGCGCAATCCCGATTTCAACGGCCGCGTCCAGGAAGGCGCCGGCTACTATCATCTGACCACGCGCAACGGAAGGCGCTGCTCCACCGCCGTCGGCTATCTGCGGCCGGCCATGAAGCGGCCGAATTTGCAGGTCATCACGCATGCGATGAGCGAACGTATCGTGCTGGAGGGCAAGCGCGCCGTCGGTGTCACCTATCGCCAGAACGGCACGGTGCACACGGTGCGGGCGCGCCGCGAAGTGATCGTGTGCGGCGGCGCCCTGAACTCGCCCCAGCTTCTGTTGCTGTCCGGCATCGGACCGGGGGCGCATCTGGCCGAATACGGGATCGCCGTGCAGCACGATCTGCCTGGCGTGGGGCAGAGCATGCAGGACCATTTCCAGGCTCGCATCGTGCTGAAATGCCGGTTCCCGATTACTGTCAACGACATCATGATGAGCAAGATCAGCATGGTGAAGACCGGCCTGGACTATCTGTTCCGCCGCAAGGGGCCGCTGACCATCGCCGCCGCCCAAGCCGGGCTGTTCGCGCGCACCCGGCCGGAACTGGAAACGCCGGACGTGCAGTTCGCGACGGTCAATTTCAGCGCCGATCGTCCGGCCGAGGGACTGCACAAATTCTCGGGCTTTTCCCTGGTTTCCTACCAGTTGCGCCCGGAAAGCCGCGGCGAGTTGAAACTGAAATCGCCCGATCCGAACGTCTCACCCGCGATGCACCCCAACTATCTGGCCACCGAAACCGATCGACAAACCATCATAGACGGCCTGAAACTCGGCCGCCGCCTGCTGGGCACACCGGACATGCAACATTTCATCACCGGCGAGTATATCCCCGGCGAGTCCGTGCGCACGGACGACGAATTGCTGGACTACGCCAAGCAATACGGCGGCACCGTCTTCCATCCGACCAGCACCTGCAAGATGGGCAGCGACAGGATGGCCGTGGTGGACGCCGAACTGCGGGTGCATGGGATGGAGGGGCTGCGGGTGGTCGATGCCTCCATCATGCCGGCCGTGGTGTCGGGCAATACGAATGCCGCCACGATCATGATCGCCGAGAAGGCCGCGGATATGGTGCGCCATGGGGAGCGCCCGGGAGAGCGCCGTGGGGCCAGGTTGGCGGCATGAGCAGATTGGCTTCCGTCAACATGATACGCGAGACAAGCCAGAGCACCCGCCTTGGCGGTGGACACCCGCGCGGGACATCATGCAAGCAATGACACGGTCCTGTTCCGTGTGCGGCGGCACGACATTCGGCAACCTCACGATCCTGTCGGACAAATTGGTTGCCGAATGGGACCTGTCGCCGACCGAGGCCGATTATGTGAACCGCCAGCAAGGGGAATACTGCCTATCCTGCCACGCCAATCTGCGCTCGATCGTGCTGGCGGATGCGTTGCGCGCGGTCTGGGGCACGCGGCTTTTGCTGCGAGACTTCTGTCAGTCGGCTGATGCGGCCACGACCTCGGTCCTGGAGTTGAACCAGGCCGGCATGCTGCATCCATATTTGGCCAAACTGCCGGGGCATTGCCTGGCCGTCTATCCCGACATCGACATGCTTGCCTTGCCCTACGCCGATGGTATGTTCGACGTGGTCGTCCATTCCGACACCTTGGAGCATGTGCCCGATCCGGTGCGCGCCTTGGCCGAGTGCCTCCGCGTGACCCGACCGGGCGGTGCGGTCTGCTATACGGTGCCGGTCGTGGTGGGGCGGCTGTCGCGCGACCGAGCCGGCTTGCCGCCCAGCCATCATGGTCCTCCGGACGACACACGCGACGATTTTCTGGTGCACACCGAATTCGGCGCCGATGTTTGGACCTATCCCATGCGGGCAGGGTGTTCCGAGGTGCGGATATTCGGTGCGGACCACCCGACCGCCCATGCCATCGTCGCTTTTCGCGGTCCGCCAGCCATCCAAGTCCCGGTCGAAACGAAAGCCGTCGTCGATTTCGAGCGGCTCGCAGCGATCCAAACCGAGGAAGCAACGCGCCAGGCCATGATCGTCGATGTCATGCGGCGATCGACGTCGTGGCGCGTGACCGCCCCGCTGCGTGCGTTTGGGCGCTTGTTGCGGCTGCCAATACGATGACGATCCTTACGACGAGATCGGCGTCGCGATCCGCTATCGGCACCTGTCGGCGGGGACGACGGCCCGCGTCTGGGTTCCGTACGATCCGAAGGCCGAGCGGCGGCATTCGACAAGGAACGTGAAAGAAATGGAGTGACCCATGGACATCGCCATCAACAGTCTCGTGGACGGCGCTCGGACCGCAACCGGCGCGGTCGGCATCATCGATGTGTTCCGTGCCTTCACCACCGCGGCCGTGGCCTTCGCCAACGGGGCGTCGCGCATCGTCATGGTGGGCTCGGTCGAGGAAGCGGTGGCGTTGCGTGCCTCGGGCGATGTGCAGGTCTGTATGGGCGAGGTGCATGGACGAAGGCCAAATGTGTTCGACTTCGGCAATTCTCCGTTTGAGGTCTCGACGATCGATTTTCGCGGCAAATCGATCGCCCAAAGAACCAGTGCTGGAACCCAGGGCATCGTGTCAGCCAGTCAGGCCAGCCGGCTCTATGCCACGTCCCTGGTGATCGCCAGCGCCACCGCGCGGGCTTTGGGGAGCGGAAATCCGGACCGCATCACCCTGGTGGCGATGGGCAACGCCGGCATCGAGCGCACCGACGAGGACGAACTCTGCGCCATCCATATCCGCAACATCCTGCAAGGCCGGGCCGGCGACGCCGAGGCGGTGCGCCGGTTGATCCTGGCCGGAGGCGAGGCCACCGGGTTTCGCGATCCCGCCAACCCGAACCGCCATCCGCGCGATCTGGAGATGGCGCTGGATATCGACCGCTACGATTTCGCGATCCGGGTAATGCTGGAGGAAGGCCGGCCGGTTGCGCGGATGGAGCGCCCCCCGGTTGTCTGATGGGACCTGGCCAGGCGGGCCTGATATCGACCGATCTAATCATTGACCGATGCACCGCCCTTTTCGTCAGTGCCGGGCTCGATCGGGCAACCTGCGCTTCAACGGCAGCGAGCGGGTTGCCGGATCAAGTCCGGCAACGACGAAAAGAACGGTGCATCGGTCAATGGTTAGGGCAGTTGGTAACAGTTGAAACCGACCGCTGTCATGCCGGTTTCGATCATGCAGGTCTCCGCTCATGCGGCGCGTCTGGGATTTGTCCCGGAGCCTGCCGCCAGCAACACCGCTCCCGGTGCGTCGAACGCCGATCAGCGGCGGTAGATCGCTGCCAACGGTAGTTCGATCCCGATTTCCGGCAACGGGACAACGGCATCAATGCCTTCAAAGGTTTCCGGTTCCCACGCCGCCGACCGACGCATCACGGTGGCATCAGGTCGGTCTGCTTCCAGAATGACGTAGACCATGATCCCGGGGACCGCCGCGTATTCAAGCGGTTTGACTCGACGATCGGTCAGGGCGGTGGACGGAGAGATCACCTCGAACACCGCCGTCGGTGCAATGATGTCGGTGTCCTCCTCGGCGGCGTAACAGGCAACCGTCGCATCGGGATAGCGGACCCGCCCGATCGTTCGCACCTTTAACTCCGGCCCAAAAGCCTCGCAGGGGGGGCGAACACGATTGACCAGAAGGGCGGTAAGGCGGGTGATCGTGCGGACATGGGCAACGCTGCCCCCCGTCATGGCCTGGGGTTGTATTCCGTCGAACTCGTAGCGCAGGGGCTGCGTTCGCTCCCAGTCCAGAAATTCTTCGACCGTCAGGGGCTTCAGAGAGGCACTCATGAACCGGGTCCATCCGCTGGTAACCATCGGCACGCTAGCACGAACCGCCTCGCCGCGACAGCAAACTCCCCTCAGTCCAACCGCCACCCACCCAATTGACTCCCCCCGCAACCAAGCCATCCTTCGCCCAACCACCAACCGGGGAGACACCAGAACCATGGCCCAGCAGGACACACTCGAAGCCGATTTCGTGATCGTGGGCGCCGGTTCCGCCGGCTGCGTCCTGGCCGCGCGCCTGACGGAAGACCCGTCCACCAGCGTCATCCTGCTCGAAGCAGGCGGCCCCGATCGCAACATGTGGATCCACATCCCCCTCGGCTACGGCAAGACCTTTGCCAACCCCTCCGTCAACTGGATGTTCCAGACCGAGCCCGATCCCGGCGCCAACGGCCGTTCCATCTTCTGGCCGCGCGGCAAGGTCCTGGGCGGATCGTCGTCCATCAACGGCATGGTCTATATCCGCGGCCAGCACGAGGACTACGACCACTGGCGGCAGCTCGGCAACGCCGGCTGGTCCTCCACCGACGTGTTGCCCTATTTCAAGCGCTCGGAAAGCCAGCAGCGCGGGTCCAGCGAGTTCCACGGCTCCGACGGTCCGTTGGCCGTATCGGACGCCACCTACTCCCACCCGATCTGCGATGCGTTCCGCGACGCGGCCCTGGAACTCGGCTTTCCCTACAACGAGGACTTCAACGGTGCCCGCCAGGAAGGCGTCGGCTACCAGCAGACCACGACCCGCAACGGGCGTCGCTGCTCCACCGCGGTCGGCTACCTGCATCCGGTGATGAAACGACCGAACCTGCGTGTCATCATGCGTGCCCTGACAGAACGCGTGACCTTCGACGGCAAGCGCGCCACCGGCATCGCCTTCCGCGAAAACGGCCAGCCCCGCACCGCCCGCGCCAGACGAGAAGTGATCCTGTGCGGCGGCGCCATCGGATCGCCGCATCTGCTGATGCTGTCCGGCGTCGGACGCGCGCAGGATCTGGCGGACAAAGGTGTCGCGGTGGTTCACGACCTGCAAGGCGTCGGGCAGTGCCTCCAGGACCATTACTCGGCCGCGGTGAAGTTGCGCTGCAAGGAGAAGATCACCTTCAACGATGTCATGATGAACCCGCTGAAGAAACTGGGTGTCGGCATCCAGTATATCCTGACCCGCAAGGGGCCGCTGACCATGGCGGCCGGGCCGATGGCGCTGTTCGCGCGCACCCGGCCGGAACTGGCGTCCCCGGATGTGAAGATTTCGGTCTCCCCGTTCAGTTCCGACAATCCGGCGAAGGGGCTGCACAAATTCTCTGGCTTTACCGTGATCGTCTATCAGTTGCGCCCGGACAGCCGGGGCGAGATCAAACTGAAGACCGCGAACCCTGCCGATGCGCCGGCGATGATCCCGAACTATCTGTCCGATCCGAACGACCAGCGCACCATGGTCGATGGCCTGAAAATCATCCGCCGCCTGCTGGCCACACGGCATTTCGAACGTTTCACCGACAGCGAGTATCTGCCCGGCCCTCACGTCCAATCCGACGAGGACCTGCTGAACCACGCTCGTCAGACCGGCGGCACGGTCTACCACCCGACCAGCACCTGCCGCATGGGTCACGATCCGCTGGCCGTGGTCGATGACGAACTGCGCGTGCATGGGATGGAGGGGCTGCGGGTGATCGATGCGTCCATCATGCCGACCGTGGCGTCTGGGAACACCAACGCGCCGACCATCATGATCGCGGAGAAAGCGGCGGATTTGATCCGGGGGAGGGCGAAACTGGCGGCATAGGGGCGTGGGACGAGGCGGCGCGGCGGGAATCTTTTGATCCGCCTTTCTCGACGAAGCATGCGGTCCCGAGCGAACAAGATCCGCCGGAAAGAGCCACTGGAGTTGCCCATCAGCCGTTGGCGCGGTAGGCAGCCTCACCCGTCCAGGCGGATGCGCGCGTTGCAGGCGGACCACGCCGATGCAACCGCCATCATGCATGGGCGTGGTGCAGGTCACGAACAGATTGGAAACCGGGATGCGACGACTCATGCTGGCTTGTGCCATGTCGGTGATGACCATGGCGGGTGCGCCGAGCAGAGCGGCGGAGGAGTTTGATACGCGAACGGCGCGGCCGGTGATCGATATGTTGCGGGACAGTCCCAACGCCATTCCGCTCGAACCGCGCGATCCGGTGAAGGATGCCGCCGCGCTCTATCGCGACTGCCATGACAACCCGAAGCGGGACGCCGGGCCGATCAACATCCAGCGCACGCATGGCGGTCTTGCGTACCAGGGCATTCCCACCTTCTTCCGCGCCCCGGTCGCCCTGTGTCCCGAGGACCTCAAGGCAGGCGGCATCGATGTCGCCATCATGGGGGCCTCGATCGACCTGTCGGTGGGCACGCGCGGCGCTGCCTGGGGCCCGTAGGCCGTTCGCACGGGCGAATCGACCTATCCCTGGGGTGGTTTCTTTCCCATGGCGCATCCGTCCGTGGGCGATATCGACTTCATGCAGGTCTTGAGGGTCGTCGACTACGGCGACGCACCGGTCGACCCGTTGTCGCCGGAACGGAGCGTGCTGTCGGTTCATCGCCTGGTGAAGGAAATCGCCGCCGCCGGCAGCATCCCGATCATCGTTGGCGGCGATCACTCCCTGATGTATCCAGATGTCGTGGCGGTGACCGACGTGCATGGCAAGGGCGAAGTCGGCGTCATCCATTTCGACGCTCATTTCGACGGCGTGCCCCTGATGTTCGGGCACTATCTCTCGCACGGCGCGCCGGTCCGCCGCCTGATCGACGAAGGCCATGTGAAGGGCCGCAATTTCGTGCAGATCGGCCTGAACTCCGGCAAGCCCGGCGGCAGCGACCTGGAATGGATGCGTCGCAACGAGGTCCGCTATCATTTCGTGGCCGAGATCGACAAGTATGGCTGGGAAGCCGTGATGAAGAAGGCCCTGGCGGAGGCGCTGGACGGGCCCAAGAAGATTTTCATCTCGATCGACACCGATGTGCTCGATCCCGCCTGGGCCCCGGGCATGGGCACGCCGGAGCCGGGTGGCATGTCGATCCGGGAGTTGTTTCCGATGCTGCGCGCACTCGGTGTGCAGAACGAAATCGTAGGGGTGGAGCTTGTCGAACTGAACCCGGTCGTCGATCCGACCTATCGCAGCAAGCTCGTGGCCGTGCGGATGCTCCGAGAGGTCCTGACCGGCATCGCCATGCGCCGCAAGGGTATCACCGATCCCCATTATCTCGACCCGGCCTGGATCGATCATGGGGTGGGCAGCCGCTGAGGCCTTTCGGCTGTGTCCGGAGCCGGGGGGACAAGGAAACGCTGGTGGTCGGCCGTGGTCCGAGAGCCGATCCTGCATTTCATCGTCCTGGCCGGCGTTCTGTTTGGCGGGCACGCCATGTTCGCCAAACCACCGCGTCAGACCATCCGGATAGACCGCAACACCATCGAGTATCTGCTGCGGGAGCGCGCCCTGATGACCAACCGCCCCATCACGGAGGATGATCGGCGGGACGCAACCGAAACGTATGTCGACGAGGAAATCCTCCTGCGGGAAGCCTATCGCCGTGGCCTGAATGAGACTCCCCGCATCCGGGCGCAATTGATCCAGACCATGCGCCAGACCCTGGTCGGGGAAGTGCCGCAGCCGTCCGAGGCGGCGTTGCGAACCTACTTCGATGCCACTCGCGCGCGGTTCGAGCGGCCACCGACGATCAGCCTGACGCAGGTCTTCATCGCCGCGGGCAAGCCGGTCCCCGAGGACCTGATGGCCCGGCTGAAGGCCGGTGGCGATCCGACGAAGGCAGGCGGGTTCGACAGTCGGATCGGTGCCGCCATACGCCATGCCTCGCACGCGGAACTCACGGGGTTGTTCGGCCCGGACGTGGCCCGCACCATCGCCGCTATCGACGACCGTGACTGGCACGGACCGATCCAGTCGGCGCGTGGCACCTATTTCGTTCGGATCGACGATCGCCAGCCAGCGTCCATGCCGACATTCGAGCAGGCCGCCACGTATGTCGCCGACGAATGGGTGATGACCCGCCAACGCGAACGCTTGGCAGGTGAAATCAAACGGCTCGGCCGCGACTACGACATACAACACCTCGACACCGGCCGCCTGGCTGGCCGGCGTGACCCGTGATGGGGCGGTTCCTTGCGGTGTTACTGGGTCTGATGGTGATGGCAGGCAGCGTGCGAGCCCATGATTTTGGCGTGAGCTCGGTCCAACTGACCGAAACCGCAATCGGCCGCTACAGCCTGACGGTTGCGATTCACCCGGGCCTTGCCGACCTGATCGGAACGCCGATTCTGCCGGACCGCTGTGGCTTCGCCGGCACCCCGCGCGCTGTGGCTGGAGCCGATGATCTGCGTTTCACCTTCGAATGTCAGAATGGATCGCTACGGTTCGACGATCGTCTGGTCCTGCCCTGGCAGCGCGAGGGGGTCCTGTTCGCGGCGCGGTGGTTGGACGGTGCCTCGGAGGCGCGTTTCTTTCCCGCCCAGGGGGGAACGATCGTCATCGATCTCGGGGAACTGAGCGCCGGATCGGGGGGCGCGGTCGATGCGGCCTGGCGCTACACCGCGCTTGGCGTCGAACACATCCTGTCAGGCACCGACCATCTGCTGTTCGTCCTGGCGCTCCTGCTCATCGTGCGTGACACCTGGACGTTGCTGAAGACGATTACGGCCTTCACGGTGGCTCACAGCATCACGCTGGCCATGGCCACGCTGGGGCTTGCCTCTGTTCCCAGCGCGCCGGTGGAGGCGGCGATCGCGCTCAGTATCGTATTCGTGGCGGCCGAGGGGCTGCGTGCCGGACCACCGAGTCTGACCGTGCGATATCCGTGGCTGGCAGCGTTTGCCTTCGGTCTGCTGCATGGGTTCGGGTTCGCTGGCGCGTTGGCCGAACTGAATCTGCCGGCCCGCGAGGTTCCGCTGGCGCTGTTGTGTTTCAATATCGGCGTGGAACTTGGGCAAATCCTGTTCGTTGTCGTGGTCCTGGCGGTGCGTCATGTCCTGCGAATGTTGCCAGGGCGGCGGCCGGCATGGGTTTCCGCGGTACCGGGCTATGCGATCGGCACGATCGCTACGCTGTGGTTCATGGAGCGACTTGGGGGAATTCCGCCGGGTTGACAACTCTCGCGCGTGTCGGGGGCGGGTCGCGGACGGCCCCCGGGATGGCTGCGACAAATCATTGCCAATCGGCCGCCCTGCGTTCACTGTGACCGCAGAAAAACCTCCATCCAGGGGCACGTCATGCGCGATTTCCAACTTCCAGGCCGTAGTCCGGTCTATTCCACCCATGGGATGGCGGCCACATCCATGCCCGCGGCCACCCTGACAGCGCTGGACGTGCTGCGCGCCGGCGGCAACGCGCTGGATGCGGCCATCGCGGCCTGTGCCGTTCTTTGCGTGATCGAACCGCAATCCACCGGCATCGGCGGCGATTGTTTCTGCCTGTATGCGCCCGCGGGCTCCGGCAAGGTCATCGGTCTGAACGGGTCCGGCCGAGCGCCGGCGGCGGCGTCGATCGATTGGTTTGAGAACCATCAGATAAGAGCGATTGACAACACCTCGGCGCATGCCGTGACGGTTCCCGGCTCCATCAATGCGTGGGAAACCTTGCTGGCCGCGCATGGGCGGAAGGGCCTGGACGAACTGCTGCAACCCGCGATCCGCTATGCGGCGGAGGGTTGGCCGGTGCACTCCAAGGTGTCCTCGGACTGGCGGGCCAGCGAGGGCAAGCTCCGCAAGAACGGCAGCCATGCGTTCCTGCCCGGCGGATCGGCGCCGAAGCCGGGCGACCTGTTCATGAACCCCGGCCTGGCCGAGACCTTGCGCGGCATCGCCAAGCACGGCGCCAAGGCGTTCTACGAAGGTCCCGTCGCCGCCGACATCGTCGCCACCTTGCGTGAGAAGGGCGGCCTGCACACGGAAGAAGATTTTGCGAATGGCCTGAACAACGCGCAGTTCGTGGAGCCGATCACCATCAAATGGAACGGCTACGACGTCTATCAGATCCCGCCCAACGGCCAGGGCATCCTGGTGCTGATGATGCTGGGCATGTTGGAAGGTCTGGGCGATGCGCCCGACGGCCCCTCCGGCCTGATCCGCGCCCATCGCCATATAGAGGCGGCGCGTCTGGCCTATCGCGACCGCGATGCCTTCATCGCCGACCCGACCCAGGTGGACGTGCCGGTCAAGAAGCTGCTCAGCCCGGACTATCTGACCGCGCAGCGTGGCCTGATCAAGGACGCCGCCGCCATGCGCAACCTGCCGGCGGCCGGCGAATCGATCATGCCGCCGCACAAGGACACGATCTATCTGTGCGTCGTCGACAAAGACGGCAACGCGTGCAGCTTCATCAACTCCCTGTTCGAGAGCTTCGGTAGCGGCATCCTGGCCGAACGCTCCGGCGTGATGTTGCAAAATCGCGGCTTCGGCTTCCGGGTGGAGCGCGGCCATCCCAATTGTATCGCGCCCATGAAGCGGCCGATGCACACGATCATCCCCGGCATGGTGTGCAAGGACGGGGAGGCCGTGATGCCGTATGGCGTCATGGGCGGGCATTACCAGCCGATGGGCCATAGCTGGTTCCTGACCAATTTCCTGCAATACGGACTGGATATCCAGGAAGCCATCGACCTCGCGCGCCTGTTCCCGTTCAAGGGCAAGGTGCAGGTCGAGCGGGGGATTTCCGCCGATGTCGTCGCCGGCCTCGCGCGGATGGGCCATGAGATCGAGATGGCGGACCGCCCGCATGGCGGCGGTCAGGCGATCTGGATCGATCGCGCCCGCGGTTGCCTGGTGGCCGGGTCGGAGCCGCGCAAGGATGGCTTGGCGCTGGGGTACTAATACCAACCCGCCAAAACAATGACCCATAGGCGTCCCCTTACCGTCATTGCCGGACTTGATCCGGCAACCCACCCCCTGCCGTTGAAGCGCGGGTTGCCGGGTCAAGCCCGGTAATGACGGAGAGGGCGGTTCATAGGTCATTGTTTCGGCCGGTTGGTATAAGTCACGGCGACCGGTCGGGACCTCGTGATGTGATGCCGGCCGCGCCTGCTGATACGTGCGGGCGCGGCAAGGGCCCTATCGCCGCCGAACCAATCGAAGCGCCGCAATCCAGCGTCCCCTCGCCTGATACCCGCTCGGCTTGCCCGCCGGGTCACGCGGCCGAACGCGTGCGCCGCCGGCGACGAATGACAACCACGACGCCGACGATGCCCAGGACGACCACGGCCAGGATCGCCAGATCCGAGGCGGGATTGCGCCACCAATAGGTGCGGGAGGCCTGTGCCAGCATCGGCCAGCGCGGCGCGCCGTCGGCCACCGTCGCCGCAACGCGACCGCCCACGGTCAGGTGCGCGACCGATGCGGCATCGACGGTGTCGATTCCCTCCATCGGCACGGCATGGCCGGCCAACGCATAGCGCAGCCGCACATAGGCGATCGGCACCGCGTAATCCTGGGCACGCCGGGTCAGCAGGGACCATCCTCGGGTGTCGATGGTGATGGACACGACCTCCGCCATGATCGGGTGCCGTGGGCCGTCATCGCCGAAACTTGGGCGAGCCAGCATCGGCAGCAATGGCGCGTCCTCGGGCCAGGCCCATTCCAGCAGGCCGAACGGGCGCAGCAACACCAACGTCACCGGTCGGCCTGGGGTGGTCGTGTCGTGGGTCGCCTCATCCAGGCGTATCTCGGTCTGGCGCAGCACCTGGTTGCCCGGCGCTTGCTTGCACAGCCGGTCGGCGGCGGTTTCGGGTTCGCCGATGGCGATCTGGATCGCGGTGTCGATCGGGGCGCCAACGCCAAGACCGGGGTTCCCGGCGGCGCGATAGCAGACAATGGCGCCATAGCGATGCTGGACCGCGTAGTGGCTGGTCCGCGATCCGCTGGGCCGAACGGTTTCCAGTTTGAGGGATTCCTGGGTGGCGACGACGATGCCGGGAACCCGGACGCCCCAGATTTCGGCGGCGGCGCGCGGGCCTTCCGCGATGAGTGCCAGAAGCCCCAGGATCAGCGCGGGCAATGCCACCCACCCCAAGCGGCGGGCCAGCAACAGACCCAGCGCCACGATCATCACGAGCAGGACGGCGATAACGAAGACAGTGGCGGTCATGGCAATCCGGGTGTGAGGGGGCGGAGGGACCGCCGGACGGCATGCCCAGGCTCACCGGAGCATGACGGGCGCCGATCCACAACGCCCCCGTCCATTGACCGATGGCCCCCTCACCGCCAACGCGATATCGACGGCTCAACCCGGGGAGTGTCACCGTCGCAATCGCCGGGTGCGAACCAAAGTTGTGCGATCGAGTACGCAACTCACCGTCATTGCCGGGCTCGACCCGGCAACCCACGCTTCAACGGCAGGGGGCGGGTTGCCGGTTCAAGTCCGGCAATGACGGTGATAGGGCGGTTCATCGGTCAATCAGTTCGGCCGGTTGGTGTC
The DNA here is from genome assembly GCA_943330455.2 of Nitrosovibrio sp. Nv4. Classification (GTDB taxonomy): domain Bacteria; phylum Pseudomonadota; class Alphaproteobacteria; order Acetobacterales; family Acetobacteraceae; genus Rhodopila. Next base: position 20,003 of record CALQHT020000084.1, read on the forward strand.
ATGCCGCCACCGCCAACGCGATATCGACGGCACAACCCGGGGCGTCATCGTCGCATGCGCCGCCGCCCTTCCGTCCCGGCGAGCACCGGCCTATCGTTCGGCCGCCTCCCAACGGCATCTCCCAGCCCCTGCCGGAAAGCCCCGCCCGTGACCGAACCCTGCGACCTGACCGCCGTCGAAGCCCGCCGCCTGATCGGCCGCAAGGGTCTGGCCCCCACCGAGTTGCTGGAAAGCTGCATCGCTCGGATCGAGGCGGTGGACCACGCCGTCAACGCCATGGTCGCACGGGACTTCGACCGCGCTCGCGCCGCGGCCCGCAAGGCGGACGACGCCGTGGCCCATGCCGCCGACCTGCCGCCGCTGTTCGGCTTGCCGATCGGCATCAAGGACCTGGAGGAAACCGAGGGCCTGCGCACCACCCATGGCAGCGTGATCTTCCGCGATTACATCCCGACCCAGGATGAGCGCGTCGTGGCCGCCGCGCGCCAGGCCGGGGCCATCGTCATCGGCAAGACCAACACACCGGAATTCGGCGCCGGCGCCAACACTCGCAATGCCGTCTATGGTGCCACCGGCAATCCGTTCGACCCGGAGAAATCCTGCGCCGGTTCCTCGGGCGGGTCCGCCGTGGCGCTGGCGACCGGGATGGCGCCGATCTGCACCGGATCCGACACCGGCGGGTCGTTACGCAATCCCGCCGGGTTTTGCGGCATTGTCGGGTTCCGTCCGACCCCGGGTCTCGTCCCCAGCGACAAGCGCGGCATCGGCTGGTCCAACCTCCCCGTTCTCGGCCCCATGGCTCGCACCGTCGCGGACACCTGCCTGTTGCTGGGCTCTCTCGCGAGCGGCGATTCGCGCGATCCGCTGGCGGCCACGGTGCATGGGCGAGAGGTGCACCGCCCCGGCGATTTCTTCCCGCCGGCGGAAATCGACCTGTCCCGCCTGCGCGTCGCCCTGACCCCGGATTTCGGCTTCGCCCCAACCGAGCGCCATATCGCCGAGGTCTTCGCCGAGAAAACCGGTCTGTTCCGCCACGTCTTCGCCCGCGCCGAGGACACCACTCCGGACTGCGCGGGCACCGATGAGTCCTTCGAGGTGCTGCGCGCCGTCGGCTTCCTGTCCAGCCACGCGGAGAAAGTCCGCACCCGGCCCCAGGATGTCGGCCCCAACGTGCGGGCCAATGTCGCCGAAGGGCAGCGCTACTCGGCCGCCGACGTGGCCCAGGCGCAGACCTTGCAGACCACGATATACCGGCGCTGGCAGGCGTTCTTCCAGACCCATGACGTGATCATCACGCCGACGATCACCATCAGCCCGCGCTCCTGGCGGGAGCTGTTCCCGGCCGAGATCGACGGCAAGGCAACCCGCACCTACTTCCATTGGCTGGCTTTGGCCTACGCGGTGACGCTTCCGGGCCATCCCGCGGTGTCGCTGCCGGTCGGCGTCGATCGCAACGGGATGCCGTTCGGTTTGCAGATCGTCGGGCCGCGTGGAGGCGATGCCTTCGTGCTGTCGGTTGCGGCTGAACTGGAGCGGATGCTGGCTGGCGATGCCAGGACCGCGCGTCCGGTTCCGGATCTGGCGAAGTTGAAGGCGGCGCGCCCGATCAGCGGGATGGAGGGGTTCATCGGGTTCGACTGATACCGGTCGATACCGTGGGTTGGGTTCTGTCTCGCTCAGCTATCTCGAAATGAGACTTCCGGCGGAGAAAATTCTCCCCCTCCCCTTGCGGGCTTGGGCCGCGAAGCGGACCAAGGTTGGGGGGAGGGGTGA
>CALQHT020000085.1 GCA_943330455.2 Nitrosovibrio sp. Nv4
CGCCAACCCGCGCCAGCCGCTTGTCCCCAAAACCCCCAAGTTTAGCGTCGATCATGTGATGTGCGCCCTATCCCTGAACCGATCAGCGCATCGATTCGGAGAAAAGACTGATTCGCAAGTCGTTCCGCACTTGTGCGACAACCGTAGCCGCTAGGGGAGGGGGAGAACTTTCTCCGCCGGTCAAGCGTGTGAATATGGCAGGCGCCCTGCGGGAGCGCGACAGAACTCGTCTCTACCCAGGAAACATTGCCCGCAACCTGGGCGCGACATCGCGGGCCAGTTTCTCCAGGCTGTCGTTCATCTGATCCGGCCGCATGCCCGGCGGGACCGCCCAGGTGACCACGTCGGTCAGACCGTATTCGTGGATGAACGCCGCCATCTGGTCCACGCATTCGTCGACCGTGCCGATGATCCAGGTCTGTGGGATGCGCGCTTCCTCGGTGATGCCGGCAACGCCGCCATGGCCGCCGGACTCGGCACGGAACTGGTTGTAGACCGCCATGCGACGCTGCTCGCCGGCCCGCACCGCCGGCCAGTCACGGTCCCGATCGTTGGTGACGAGGCACGACTTGATGATGCCCACCCGATACTTCGCCGGATCGCGGCCGGACTCCTGCAACGCCTTCCGCCATGGGTCCAATGCCTGGCCGCGCGGTCCCTGCGGCAGCAGGTTGGTGTTGAAGCGGGCGGCGCGCAGGGCGCCGGCCTCGGCCAGGGCCGCGACCCATAGCGGAGGCCCGCCGGGCTGCACGTAACCCGGCGTGATTTTCACGTCCTGGAACTGGTAGCGCTTGCCGGTGAAACTGAACCGCTCCCCGGTGAAGGCGCGGGTCAGGACTTCCAGCCCCTCATCGGTCAATGACAGGCGGCGAGACACCGGAAAGCCGAAGCCGCGGAACTCATGTGCGGCGTAGCCCATGCCGACGCCGATTTCCACGCGTCCGCCGGACAGATTGTCCAGCACGGCGAGGTCCTCGGCCAGGCGGATCGGATGGTTGAACGGCAACAGGCAGACATCGCAGGAGAAACGGGCATGCTTGGTGCGCGCGGCCATGGCCGATGCGACCGGGATCCACGACGGCAGATAGCCATCCTCGACAAAATGGTGCTCGGTGAACCAGACCAGATCCAGGCCCAGGCCGTCCAGCCAGACCACCTGGTCCATGACCGCGGCATACAGGTCCTGGGTGCGCATCCCGGATTCCGGCGGATTGCGGAAATCGTAGACAACGCCGAGGCGCAGGGGTTGGCCCATGGTGGTATCCTCCATCGTTGGACCGGAGCCGATCACGGACGCCGATCGGTCTGGTCAGGTGCCGGCAAGTGTGGCACCCGGTCGGGATAGGGACAACCAACGGAGACGTATCGCGATGACCGCCACCCAGGACAGCCCGCCCGTGCTGGTTCGCATCGACCGGCGCGGTGCGCACGGACATGTCGCCACCGTGTCAATCAACAACGCCAGCAAGCTGAACCGTCTGGGCGAGGCACAGATGCGTGGCTTCATCGATGCGGTCTCGGAGCTGGGAACCGACCCGGATTTGCGCGCGCTGATCGTCACAGGCGAGGGCGATCGCGCCTTCATGGGCGGTGCGAACCTGTTCGAGCTGGCCGAACTCAATCCCGCCAAGGCGCGCCAGTTCCTGACCGTGGTGCATCATATGAGCAAGGTGCTGCGCGATCTGCCGGTGCCGGTGATCGCGCGGGTCAATGGCTGGTGCCTGGGTGCGGGGCTGGAGGTGATGGCCGCCTGCGACATGCGGGTCGCCAGCGACAACGCGATGTTCGGCATGCCGGAGGTGAAGATCGGCCTGCCATCGGTGGTGGAAGCCGCGCTGCTGCCGCAACTGATCGGCTGGGGCCGCACGAAGGTGCTGCTTTACACCGGCGACAACATCGACGCGGCCACCGCGGCCGAATGGGGGCTGGTGGAAAAAGTCGTTTCTCCTGCGCAGTTGGATTTGGCGGTGGAAACCTGGGTCGGCGCGATCGTCGAATCCGGGCCGCGCGCGATCCGGTTGCAGAAGGAACTGATCCGGGAGTGGGAGGCGATGCCGGTCAGCGACGCGATCCAGGCCGGTATCCGGTCCATTGCGAAGGCGTTCGAGACCGATGAGCCGACCCGGATGATCGCCGAGACGGTCGAGCGCCTGCGTGCCCGGAAGAAGTAAAACGGACTGGTAGACAATATTGACGCTCCGGCCCACGCCTTGCCGGCATCCACGGACTTCCCAATCTGCAACAATGGAATTCGTGAATGCCGGCCCTGCTCGGCCGGTCTGTCATTGTTTCCGCCCGCCAGTATATAGTGCCTCCGCACTTGGCGGGTATGGCTCTGATTGCGATGTCTGTTGGCGTGGAGGGGTTCCGTTGGCTTGAATAGCATCCCCAGCGCTTCTTCCTGATCTTCGTGCCTTCGTCGTGGAGAATCACGGTGGTGATCAAAGACACCGCGCCAGCCGTGGAGACTCCCTTCGGATAGGCCGCTACCAACCGCGGATCGGTGGTTCTCCACCACGAAGTTAACCAGCGGCCGCGCCCGCACCCCCATGGAAGAAAGTGGGGTATTTCTCCCGTTTTCGCGGCATCTGGGTTCTATTTTCATGGTAGGCACGAAGAACACGAAGAAGGGGCTGGTGGATCCGCACCGCCGGTGGAAAGCGACCGATTCCAACGGATAATTCCAACCGTTCGAAACAATACCCAAAATCGCGCCCTTACCGTCATTGCCGGGCTCGACCCGGCAACCCGCGCTTCGACGGCAGGGAGCGGGTTGCCGGATCAAGGCCGGCAATGACGGTAAGGTCGCGCGATCGGTCGTTGTTTCGGCCACTTGGCCTAACCCCGTTACGACACCGGCTTCGACCCCACCACGCAATGCAGCGGATTGGCCATGAACAGCAGCCCCTCCGCCCGGGCCGCGTCCGCGGCCTGCCGCCAGATCACGGTTTCCTCGGGCGACAGCAGCGACAGGATATGGTCCTCCCGATACCGCCAGATCGGCCCGTTCGGCTGATCGAACGTCACCAGGGTAGGGGAGCACGCCAGGTCGGCAAACCCGGCATTGCGCATGCGTCGGTACAGGCTGGCATCGGCGACGCCGCGCGGTCCGACGGATTGCGGTGGGATTTCGGCCTTATTGCGCAGGGCGTCCGGTAACGTGAGATGCCACCATTGCGGCAGGTCGATCGCGCGGACGATCACACCGACCCGGCCACCCGGGCGCACAACGCGGAACAACTCGGCCAGCGCGCGGTCGGCATCGCATTCCTCCAGGACCGTGATCGTGAAGGCGTGGTCGAAGGAGGCGTCGTCGAAGGGCAGGGCCTCCGCGTTCGCTTCCTGGAACGTGATGGCGTCCGCCAACCCGTCCTCGGCGGCCAAGGAGGCGGCTTCCCGCAGCAGGAACGGGTTCAGGTCGGTGGCGGTGATGGCGCAGCCGGCGGCGACGGACCGCGCCAGCAGCCGGTCCAGCGCACCCGATCCGCAGCCGACATCCAGGATCGACTGGCCAGGGATTGGTGCGATCGCGTGCAGCAGATTGCGGACCATGGCGCGGTAGCTCTCGGACCGCGCGCGATCCTCCAGCGCGGCGATCCCGCCCAGATGGCGCCCGCCCAGCACGACCACGGTGAAGTCGCGGGCCAGGCGTGCGATCGCCGGTTCCCATTGCGACGGAGCCAGGAAAAACGGCAGCAGGACCAGGGCGGGACCGGAGCCCTCGATCCGATAGCTGATCCCGGCATGCAGACCGCTCCGCGCCGGTCCGTGCAGGGTGGTCGCGGCCTGCGCCCGCAGGAAATCATGCAGGGAGCCGACGATGGCGTCGGTCTTGTCGGCCACCACATCGGCCCAACCCGGTGCCTCATAGCCTTCAAGGGTGACGCGAGACGCCCCGGCCAGCCGCGAGACCGCTCGTTCCGCCAGGTCCGCGGTCAGCCCGTAGGCGCCCGCTATCATCAGCAGTCGCTTGCTGACACTGGTGAATCCCGCCGGGTCCAGGCGAGCCGGCGCGCACAGCACGAGGCCGCCGATGCGGTCGGGATGGGCGGCGACCAGCCCGACGATGTCGGCCGGCACCTGCGTGGCGATATGCGCGCGCCGAAGGCCCAGATGGTCCCACAACGCCAGCAGCCTGTCCGCCAGTGGAATGTTCGACTCGTCTGTCACAGGCTTTCTCCGTTTCCCCGATTGGCGTCAGCGCGTGATCACGCCTGGCGGAACCTATCAGCATGGGCCCGACGCACAATCATACCAACCAATGTGACCATGCCCGATGCCCGCTTCGTCGGCGGCCCGCGCCCCAAATCCCGATGGGGTGCCTGGACGCCGTCCATGCCTCTGTGCAGATCGGTCGCGCGTGTCGGGGCCGAGCGGCCACCCGGTCTCGGAAATGCGATGGTTCGTGAAATAGGAACGTTCTGCCGCGAAAGGTTAATCGCCGGAAAAAGCAACAATATCCCCCGAGTCCCGCGCCTGATCGTAACGATACCCCCCGCGATCCGCGCCTGACCGGAATGGTCGACAATGTTGCCGAGCTTAAAGTGAAATCTCAGGAGATCGAATAAACCCCAGTATTACAACCATCTGCCACCCGATCTTCAGGCCAGCCGGTAGGACCGGCAACCACGCAGAAAAAGCGGTCGGGGAGCATATCAAGAATGACACAATTCCGTTAACCATAAGGGTTAACACTGGAAAACCAGCCGATCGCGTGCCGATTTCCGTCAGAAACGGCGGAAAATATGGGTTTCTGGGTTTTGACTTGCCGCGAACGCGATGACCGACTTAGGACTGAAAGGTAACACCCAACCCAGGCCAACCTGTCGATGTCCGTCGCTCCATGCCTGTTTCGCCCCTGTTTTTGCCATGCGAGCCGCGATCGGTGGGGCGGACTCGCACACCGACACGCGAAAATCGTGCTGAGGATGCGTGTCGGGACGTCCGCGCAGGGACCGGGCGGCGGATGTCGGAAACGCCGAGCGCATGAAGGTGCCGAGGGGAGGTTGGTTGGCGGGGCTGAACGCCAAATTGCTCATCTGGCCGCCCATCTCGGGTCGGGGCGAACCGACTGTCCCGACCCGAGGCCCCGGTTTGGCGTTTCCAGCCATCGTGAAACCGCTCTAATGTTTCGCGCAAACGGGCGGTGGGCAGCCAATGTCAGGCGGTGACGATATCCTCGATGCGACCACGGTCTTCCTGGGCCGCCTGCTCGGCGCGTTGGACGGGTTGGGGGCGATCGCGCGCCATATGCATCCGCCGCATCTGGCCATGCTGGTGGAGTCGCTGGAAGATCGCGACACCAATCTGGCTCAGGCGCTGGAGCAGTTCCGCGCCGTGGCCTGGCCGGACAATCTGACCGGTTTCCGCGACCAGGCCCAACGGGCGGGCGGTCACGCGCTGCGGGCCTGTGAGGGTCTGCGTGTCGCCCTCGGCACCGCCAACCCCATGCTCGGTGCTTACCGGGCGATGCGGCATGTGAACCGGGCATTGGAGACTTTGTATCCGTTGGCGTCCATTCTGCCGACGGTCAGCCAGTATTTTCTGGAACCGGACCGCCGCAACGACGCAACCCTGCTGGACCGCTTGAGGCAGGCCGGCGACGATACCGGCGTCATGCACGCGAACAACGACACCGGCGCGCGTGGCGGTTTCTCGGTCTATGTGCCCGAATATAATGATGCGACCGTCCCGGCGCCGGTGATCATGGCGCTGCATGGTGGGGCCGGTCATGGCCGCCTGTTCCTGTGGTCGTGGATGCGGGAGGCGCGGACCCGGGGCGCCATTCTGATCGCGCCCACCGCGACCGGCGACACCTGGTCGTTGATGGACCCGGAGGTCGATATCGCCAACCTGAACGGCATCCTGGACCGGGTGGGGCAACGCTGGGCTCTGGACCAAGCCCACCGGCTGCTGACCGGCATGAGCGATGGCGGCACTTTCACGCTTGTGTCCGGCCTGGACGAGTCATCGCCCTTCACCCATCTGGCGCCGGTCGCCGCCAGTTTTCATCCGCTGCTGCTGACGATGACGGAGCCAGCCCGCATCCGAGGCCTGCCGGTCATGCTGACTCATGGAGCATTGGACTGGATGTTTCCGGTGTCAGTCGGACGTGGTGCGGCGCGCGCCTTGACCGCGGCGGGGGCCGACGTCACCTACCGGGAGATTGCCGACCTGTCCCACGCCTATCCGCGCGATGAGAATGGCGCGGTCATGGACTGGTTCCTTGGCGGCTGACCGCGGGCGCGAACATGGCGCGGATCGAGGATGCGAACCTGCGGGCCCGGGACACGGCGTGTGCCGTCCTGTGCCCGAGCTTCGGGAGAACGCCGTTTGTATCCGGTCCGCTGTAGCATCAACGTTGGGTGGCGATTGTATACAGCGACGAGATTCAGTTCCTGCCATCTTCCGTGTCTGCGCCAGGGGATCCAACGCAGGGTCGATGACAGGACAGCAACGGCGGGAGGTGCCCCGCCGTTGCCGGTCAGGCCCAAGACTACTCCGCCGCCACCGCCGTCGGCTGGACCGAGTTCGGACCGAAGCGATCTTTGAACGGTTGGGTGTCGATCTCCTCCAACTGGATCTCGCCCGCCAGCACTTGCTGCTTCCACGCCATGTGTGCCGGTTCGGCGGCATGGAATTCCGGCATCACTTCCTTGGCGAACAGTTCCAGGCTTTCACAGATATGTGGATGACTGTTGCGACCGGCCTGGTTCAGCAGGATCACCTGGTCGATATTGGATGTCTGGAACCGCCGGAGCTTGCGCCGGATGGTATCCGGAGAGCCGATCAATCCGCCGGCCAGGGCGCGGGAAGCGGCGTCCGGATTGGCCGCCTTCCACTTGTTGTATTCGTCCCAGATGTTGACGGTGTACGGGTCCGGACGCTTGCGGCCCGACGACGATCCGAAGAACCGCAGCGCGAACTGGAAGAAGGTGGCGCCTTCCGCGCGCTTGCGGGCTTCCTCGTCGGTTTTGGCGCACATGAAGTAGCTGACCAGCGCGATATTCGGGTTGGTCTGGTAGTTCGCCAGCTTGTCCTGCCGCTTGGTAAAGGCGTTGTAGTACGCATGCACCCAGGCAAACGCGGCATCCGCGGACAGGAACTGGAAGCCCAGCGCGCCGATGCCACGACGACCGGCCATTTCCAGCGTCTCAAGCTGGGAGCACGCGACCCACAGCGGCGGGTGCGGCTTCTGCACCGGCTTCGGCAGCACGTTGCGCAATGGCATCTTGTGCCATTTGGTGTCGATCTCGACGCCCTTGTCCTCGAACATCGGGATGATGCAGCGGAGAGCGTCTTCCCAGATCTCGCGCTTGGTTTCCATCTCCCGGCCGAAGCCGCCCAGTTCGGTGACGGAGCCGGACTCGCCGGTGCCGAATTCGACCCGGCCGTTGGACACCAGGTCCAACGTGGCGATCCGTTCCGCCACGCGCTGCGGCGGATTGGTGGTCAGCTGCACGATGCCATGGCCGAGGCGGATATTCTTGGTGCGCTGGCTGGCGGCGGCCAGGAAGATCTCCGGCGCCGGGGAGTGAGAATACTCCTCCAGGAAGTGGTGCTCCACCTCCCACGCATAGTCGTAGCCGAGCTTGTCGGCGAGTTCGACCTGGTCGAGGGCGTTCTGGTAGAGTTGCCGCTCGTCGTCGGGTCCCCAGGGACGCGGGAGCTGCATCTCGTAGAAAATTCCGAATTTCATGGAGGTGTCCTTTGCGGCTTTCTGGGCAAGAGTGCGCCCAACCGGACGCGCGGAGTCAAGCTGTCACACAGCTTGGGTAGCCCCGAGGCGGGCCGGCGTCATAGGATGGCGGCATGACAACGCACAAAAATGTACTGCTGATCGTGACCGACCAATGGCGTGGCGACAGTCTGGGATGCGTGGGGCACCCCGCGGCCCTGACTCCCAACCTGGATGCGCTGGCGCGGGAGGGGGTGACGTTTCGCACCCATTTCGGCCAGAGCGCCCCCTGCGGTCCGGCGCGCGCGTCCCTGCTGACCGGGCTTTACGTCATGAACCACCGGGTCGTCGCCAACGGCGTGCCGCTGGACGATCGCCACGCGACCCTGGCGCGCGAGGTGAAGCGGGCCGGCATCGATCCGGCCTTGATCGGCTATACCACGACCACGGCCGATCCAAGGCGCGTCGGCCGGTCGGATCCCGGCCAGCGCGAAATCGGCGATGTGATGGATGGCTGGCGGATCGTCGCCCATTTCGATGAAGTGCAGTACCGCAACTACCTGTCTTGGGTGGCCGGCCAGGGCTTCGTGCTGCCCGAACGACCGGAAGACATCTGGTGTCCGGCCGAGGGTCCACCCGGCCCGACGGCGCTTCCCAGCCGGATCCCGGCGGAATTGTCCGACACCGCCTGGTCAGCGGAGCATGCGGTGTCGTTCTTGCGCTCGACCCGGCCGACGCGGCCCTGGTTGCTGCATCTGGGGTTCTATCGGCCGCATCCGCCATTCGCGGCGCCGGCGCCTTGGCATGATGTGGTGCCCGGCCAGAACGTGCCGCTCGCGCTGCGAGGGGACCTGGACCAGGAGGCCGGTCAGCACCCGGTGATGGCGCATTTCCTGGCGACGCAGAAACGCTCCACCTATTTCGAGCGCGGGGAGGGGCCGGTTACGCCGCTCAGCGAGCAGGATATCCGCCTGACGCGGCGCAGCTATTACGGGATGATCGCCGAAATCGACCATCATCTGGGCGCCGTCTTCGCCGAATTGCGGCGCACCGGGCAGTGGGACAATACGCTGATCGTCTTCACCTCCGACCACGGCGAGCAACTGGGCGATCACCATCTGCTGGGGAAGCTGGGCTGGTTCGACCAGAGCTATCATCTGCCGCTGATCGTCCGCGACCCGGACGGGGTGCGCGGTCGCGTGGTGGACGCGCCGACCGAGGCGGTGGATCTGATGCCGACGATGCTGGACTGGCTGGGATTGCCGGTGCCGCGTGCGTGCGACGGTATGTCGCTGGCGCCGTTCCTGGCGGGGGAAACGCCGGCGGACTGGCGGGATTCGGTGCATTTCGAATTCGACCTGCGCGGCGGCTGGCCGCGCGCGGGGGCTCCACCGTTGGGGATGGCGTTGGACAAGGCCGGCTTATGCGTGACCCGGACAGCAGATTGGAAATACGTCCATTTCGCGTCCTTGCCGCCGATTCTTTACGACCTGCGGACCGATCCGGGCGAGATGCGAAACGTCGCCGCCGACCCGGCCTATGCGGGTCTGCTGTCCCAGGCGGCACAGGCCACCCTGAACTGGCGCATGCATCATGCCGACAAGACCTTGACCCATCTTTGCACCACACCGGCGGGATTGGTGGATCGCCTTGCGGTTTAGACTGCTCTGCCTCTTTCGGGCCAGGCGTCGTTCCCTTCCCGATTCGGCTGTGCGATTCGCCCTGCGCCAGGCTCGATTTCGCCAAACAAGAGGACAGCATGGTGGCGCCTGATCACGATTGGAACCGGATGCCGTGGTGGTCCTGGGTGGCGCCGGTCTTGGCGGGTTTGCTCGCCGGCGCCACGCTGGGGGGACTGCTGCCGGCCGCCCACGGGCTCGTCATCGCCGGTTCGGCCGTCCTGCTCGGTGGGGCCGTCTTCGCGGCGGTGTTCCATGCGGAGGTACTCGCGGCCCGGATCGGCGAACCATTCGGATCCATCCTGCTGGCACTGGCGATTACCACGCTGGAAATCGGGCTGATCATCTCCGTCATGGCCTCCGGTTCGGCAGGGGCCGACATGGTGGCGCGGGATACGGTCTATTCCGTCGTCATGATCGTGCTGAACGGGATCGTCGGCGTGTGCCTGCTGGCGGGATCGGCCCTGCATTTCGAGCAGCAATTCCGGGTGCAAGGCGCCACCGCGATCCTGAGCGTGATCGCGACCCTGGCGATCGTTGCATTGGTGCTGCCGAATTTCACTCTGACCGAGGTCGGGCCGCGGTTCGCATCCAGTCAGTTGCTGTTCGTCGGCGCCGTGTCGCTGCTGCTGTATATCCTGTTTGTCTTCGTGCAGACTGTCCGTCACCGCGACGATTTCGTCATCGAATATGCCGGAGTCCAGCATGGCGCAAAGCCGAACGCGCGCAGCACGATAACCAGTGCGGTGCTGCTTCTGGTCAGCCTGAGCGTCGTCATTCTGCTGGCCAAGATGCTGTCGCCTCGGGTGGAGGAAGCGGTCCGGCTGGCAGGCCTGCCACCGGCGGTCGTCGGGGTGGTGATCGCAACCGTGATCCTGCTGCCCGAGGGGCTCACCGCCTTCAAGGCCGCTCGCCGCAACCAGCTTCAAACCAGCCTGAACGCCTCGCTGGGGTCTGCCCTGGCCAGTATTGGACTGACGGTCCCCATCGTGGGTGCTGCTTCGGTCTACCTGGGGCAGCCGCTGACCCTGGGGCTGGCCGACCGGGATATGATTTTACTGTTGCTGACGTTGTTCGTGAGCACGCTGACCTTTGCGACCGGGCGCATGACGGTCATTCAGGGCGGGGTCCATCTGGTGATCTTCGGCGTGTTCATGTTTCTGGCGGCGGTGCCGTGACGAGGGGCCGCGGTCGGGGGGAGGGAAAGAAAGCCTTGGGGCTCTGCCCCAAACCCCGCGAGGGGCTTTGCCCCCTCGACCCCCACCAAGGCTGTGCCTTGGATGCCGTCTATGGGGTCAGGGATGAAAGGGGGCCGACCATGGCGTATCAACGTCCGTGTTGGCCCCCTTTCATCCCTGACCCAATGAATCGCGGTCCAGGGGCCGTGCCCCTGGTGGGTTCGAAGGGCGAAGCCCTCGCGGGGTTTGGGGCGGAGCCCCAATGCTCCCTCCCCTCCCCCGACCACGCCCTACTTCAGCGCCTCGGCCAGCAGTTCCAGGGCGCGCACGCCGAAAGCGCGCATGTTCGCGATGCGATCCGGGCTTCCGGTTTCCAAGGTGATGGCCTGCGAAAAGCCGGGACCGGTCACCGCGATGCAGGTATGGCCGGACTTGTCGCCGTATCGGTTGCCGGTCGGGCCGGTGGCACCGGTCTCGCCCAGGCCCCAGGTCGCGCTCAGGCGTCCCCGCACCGTGTCGGCGAGCAGCAGGGCATAGGGTTCGGTCGATGCGCGCTCGATCGGCGCTGGCAGCGGATTGGGAATGTCCAGGAATCCGGACCGGGCATAGGCGGTGTAGATCACGCTGCCACCGCGGAAATAGGCGGAAGCGCCGCCGACCGACAGCAGGGCGGCCGAGATCAGCCCGCCGGTCGAGGATTCGGCGATGGCGACGGTCTCGCCGCGCGCTTTCAGGCGGGCACCGATCTTTTCGGCCAGAGGCAGTAAAGCGTCCATGGTCAGGTTTCCTTCTTGCGTGGAGTCACTTGGGTCCTTCGGTGGCCGACGCCGTCCGCGTTACCCGGGAGACGGTGTGCATCGCCGCCGGGTTTCATGGTCGGCGCATAGCCGTGAAGCGGGTGGCCGTCGCCTGTGCTTGCAAGGCAAGGCGGCAGATCGTGAAAACAAGCGTTTGCGGCATGGCGGTCTGGGTCCGGTCCCGGAGATCCGTCAGGAAATCGCGATAATAGGTTACCGGCAGGCCGCCGCAATCGATGTGTCGCGTCGTATCGCGATTGGCAACGAACATGTGATTGGTGCCGGGGCGTCCCTCGATATCCAGGTTCTTGCGCAGTTCCAGGGTGCCCTCGGTGCCGATGGCGAACAGGCGGCCGTCGCCCCAGGTCGGCAAGCCGTCCGGGGTGAACCAGTCGACGCGGGCATAGCCTCGGGCCGACGGGGTTTGCAACACGAACTCGGCGAAATCCTCGAACCCGTCCGGTTCGGTGCCGAACGCGCCGATCGTGCTGTTGGCGATGTCGGCGTCGTCCGCGTCCGCGAAGGCCAGGAACTGGTCGATCGAGTGCACGCCGATATCGTTGATGATGCCGCCATAGGACGGGGTGTCGAAGAACCAGGGCGGTCGCAACGCTCGGTTCAGCCGGTGAGGTGCCAGATGGGTCAGATGAACCAGCCTGCCGATCTCTCCGGAGCGGACGATCCGCAGCGCCGCCTGCACCGCCGGGGATGCGACCCGGCCCAGGCAGATCGACCAGATGCGGCCGGTTTCGGCCACCGCCTGTCGGATCGCCTCCAGTTGCGCCGTGGTGGTTACCCCGGGCTTGTCGGTCAGGACGTCCTTGCCGCGTTGCATCGCCGCGATGGCCAAGTCGGCCCGCTCGCTCGGTTTGGCGGCGAGCACCACGAAATCGATCGACCGGTCGTCCAGCAAGCGGTCTCGCTCCAAGGAGGGGACATCGGGAAACCGCCGGCGAAATCCGTCCAGCACGCGCGGGTCCGTGGTGACGGGATCATGGCCGGCACAGGTCGCACCTGCCGCGAGCAAGCCCTCGGTCAGGTCGTAGATATGCCGGTGGTCCAGCCCGATCGCGGCAAAGCGCGGCATGTTCCTGGTTCCGTTGGTTTCCTCGTGCCGATCAGCATGATCCGCATCGTCGTCCGTGGCAACGACCCCGGCTCGTTCGATGGCCCATCTTTCCGCCGGGGCGAGCGCGGTCCAATATGGCGCCAGCAACACGCAGACAGGGAGAGACTTCCATGGCAGATCGAATTGCCGTCATTACCGGGGCGGGCAGCGGGATCGGACGGTCCTCGGCTTTGGCGCTGGCAGCCACCGGGTGGTCGGTCGGCCTGGTCGGGCGGCGCAAGGATGCGCTGGAGGAAACGGCGGGCCTGGCGACCGGCGGGCGGACTCTCGTCCTCCCGACCGACGTGACGGAGCCGGATCAGGTGGCCGGGATGTTCGCCAAGGTGAAGGAGACCTTCGGCCGCATCGACATGCTGTTCAACAACGCCGGCGGCAACGTGCCCACCACGAATTTCGGGGATTTCACCTGGGAGATGTGGCGCAAGGTCGTGGCCGTGAACTTGGACGCGATGTTCCTATGTGCCAACGGCGCGTTCCGGATGATGCGCGACCAGTCGCCGCAGGGCGGACGGATCATCAACAACGGCTCGATCTCCGCGCATGTGCCGCGGCCGGGATCGGTTGCCTATACCTCCACCAAGCATGGGGTGACCGGGCTGACCAAGTCGATCGCGCTGGATGGGCGGCAGTATGACATCTGCTCCGGGCAGATCGATATCGGCAACGCGGCGACGCCGATGACGGCGCGGTCTACCAACGGGCAGTTGCAGCCTTATGGGCAGATGGCGGTGGAGCCTCGGATGGATGTGGATCATGTGGGGCAGCAGGTGGCGTTCATGGCGAGCCTGCCTTTGGAGTCGAACATTCAGTTTGTTACGATTATGGCGACGAAGATGCCGTTTATTGCGCGGGGGTGAGGTGTAGGGCGGGGTTCCGGGGCGGAGCCCCGCCCTTACTGGTCAGGCAAACGGACCTTACTCGATCGGAATGAAGATCGAATGCCGCATCTTGCCGCCGATGGACTGCGACAGATGGCCCTTGCCGCGAATGTCTTCGACCAGGATGACCTCGCCGGCGCCGATTTCGCGCGCTTCGCCGTCACTTGCGGTGATCTTCACCCCGGCATCGAGGTTGATGATGTATTGCCGCCGCGGTGCCGGATGCCAGTCCAGGTCGTAGCTGCCGGCGGTTTCGCGGAAGATGATGCCGTTCGCGGGCAGTCGGTCGGACAGCTTGGAGCCGTTACGCTCCTCGACCCAGTTGACTTCGATATCGCGCCAATGGGTTTCGCCCGCGTCGTCGACATAGATGTTGTGTATGCGCATGGTGTTTCCTTCCCTATTCGATCGGCACGAAGATGGAGTGCCGCATCTGGTTGTTGACGGATTTGGACAGGTGGCCCTTGCCGGTGATGTCCTCGACCAGGATGATCTCCCCGGCGCCGATCACGCGGGATTCCCCGTCGCTGGCGGTCAGTTCGACCCCGGCATCGAGATTGATGATGTATTGCCGCCGCGGTGCCGGATGCCAGGGCCGATCGTGTTCGGCCTGGGTCTGGCGGAAGATGACGCCGGTAGCCGGCATGCGGGCGGATGTCTTGCCCTCCGGCCCTTCCTGCGCCCAGTCGATCTGAAGGTCGCGCCAGTGGGATTCGCCGGCGGCGTTACAGTAAAGGTTGTGGATATGGATGGTCATGGTTTCCCCCTCCCGCCCAGTCTATCGCACGATGACGTCGTTGCCATAGGTGTCTCGGTGGAAGGTGTGATGTCTGGCTGGTTGGGGAGCGAAAGGCCAATGCCCGTTGGGGCATTGGCCAATCTCGATCAAATAACCGTAGGGCCGGTTATCAGTAATGACCCTACTTGTTCTTCCAGTCCGGCTTCCGTTTCTCCGCGAACGCCTTCGGCCCCTCGATATAGTCCTGGCTTTCGATGTTTTCCTGCTGCGCCGGGTAGACCGTGCGCATCGCGGTTTCCAGCTTCAACTCATCCAGGCCCATATAAGACGCCTGCTTCGACGCGCGCACCGCCTTGGGCGAGCATTCCAGGATCATCGCCGCCCAGCGCTTCGCCGCCTCCAGGGCCTGGCCTTCCGGCACGACCTCGGTCACGAAACCAAGCTCGAACCCCTCTCGGGCCGGCACGCGTCGCCCGGTCAGGATCATGCCCATCGCCTGCTTCATCGGGATGGAGCGCGGCAGGCGGTGCACGCCACCGCCCCCCGCGATCAGCCCGACCCGAGGCTCCGGCAGCGCGAACACCGCGTTTTCCGCCGCGATGATGATGTCGCAGGCGAGCGCGGTTTCAAATCCGCCCCCCATCGCGACGCCGTTCACCGCTGCGATCATCGGCTTGAACAGATCGAACCGATGCGCGATGCCGGCGAACCCGTTCGGCCCATTCGGCCGGCGCTTACCCGCCGCCTGGACCTTCAGGTCGTTGCCGGCGGAGAACGCTCGGCCGCCGGCCCCGGTGATGATGCCCACCCACAGATCGTCGCGCGCGGCGAACTCATCCCACACCAAGGCGAGTTCGTCGTTGGCGTCGGCATGCAGCGCGTTCAGCACTTCCGGCCGGTTCAGGGTCACGATACGAAGCCGGCCCTGATCCTCGACCGTGCAGTATTGCGTCTTCATCCCGCGATCACCTTGTCGTTGGCGAGTGCACCGATCGCGTCCTTGTCCATCTTCAGCCAGTCGGCAAGCACGTTGGCGCTGTGCTGACCCAGCAGTGGCGCCGGGCCGACGGCGGGAGGCTCGCCACCGAAACGAACGGGCCAGCCGCTCATGACGTAATCACCGATGACCGGGTGCTTCATGGTCTGGCGGATCTTCCGCTCCTGGAAGGACGTGTCGTCCGCCAGTTCACGCGTGTCCAGCACCGCGCCGGACGGGATGGTGGCGCCGCTGACCATCTGCATGGCGGTGTGCTTGTCGTGCTTCAAGGTCCATTCGGTGACGATGGCATCGACTTCCTCACGCCGGTCTGTCCTGGCCGCGGGGGTGTCGTAGCGCTTGTCGCCGATCAAATCCTCGCGACCCATGACCTTCAGCAGGCGAGTCCAATGCTCCGGGTTCGCGGCGCTGGTGTAGATATAGACGTAGTCGTTCGGCCCGCCGCCCTTGCAGGGGTAGACCCCGATCGGCGGATTGCCACCGCCCACGGTCTTCGACCCGGCGCGCGGGGCGGGCTTGCCGTCGGTGCGCTCCATGAAGGTGAAGGCGTTGCGAATATAGTGCAGGATCGAGTCCTGCATGGCGAGTTGCAGATGCTCGCCCTGGCCGGTGCGCAGGCGGCGCGTATAGGCGGCGAGGATGGAAATCGCCATCAGCATGCCGGTGCCGGTATCGCCGATCGTCGCGCCTGGCTTGCAGGGCGGGCCGTCTTCCTCTCCCGTGATGGACATCAGCCCGCCGCAGGCCTGCGCGATCATGTCGAAGGCGAGGCCTTTCTCGAACGGGCTGCCGGTGCCGAAGCCCTTCACCTGGCAGAAGATGATCGCGGGATTGATCGCCTTCACCACGTCATAGCCAAGGCCGAGGCGTTCAATCGCGCCGGGGGCGAAGTTCTCGATCATCACGTCGGCGTTCTTGACCAGATCCTTGACGATCTGCAGGCCGCGCGGGTCTTTCAGGTTGACCGCGATGGAGCGCTTGTTGGAGTTGTATTGGAGGAAATAATACGCATCCGCGCTGTTGCCGGGAATGCGGCCGGAGGAACGGCCGGGGTCGCCGGCACCGGGGTTTTCAACCTTCACGACGTCGGCACCGAGCCAGGCGAGGGCTTCGGTGCAGGATGGGCCGGCCTCGAACTGGGTAAGGTCCAGAATTTTCAGGCCGGCAAGACAGTTCTCTCCGCTCATGGCTTGGTCTCTCCCTAGATAGGTTGGGAGGGAGCTTACGCCTTGTTTGGTTTATCCGTCGAGGTCGGCGGTACGGCCAGCGCGCGGGTCACGGCATCGGGCTCGTGGGCGATGACATGAAGCAGCACGCGGGCGGGTCCGGTGGGGTGGCGGTGGCCCTGTTCATAGTTGCGCACCGTCTCGACCGAGAAGCCGAAGCGTCGCGCAAAGGCTTCCTGGGTCAGACCGAGGGCCTGGCGGATGGCGCGAACATTGTCGGCATTGAACATCGGGGGAACGCGGATGGCGTTCTTGAAGTCTTCGTCGGTCCAGACGGGGCCGGTGTCGGGGTCCGAAGCGATCTGGGCGTCGATCTCCTCGTCGGAGGGCGGGTCGCGCCGCCATTCGATTTTCGTGAGGTCAATGTCAGCCAGGGTGCGCCGTACGATAGGCATGTCTTTCCCTCCGGTTTGTGTGGCGAAGACTGATGATCCGGCACACACCATTCGCCCGCATGGTGTAGATGCAATAGAGGATCTCGCCGCCGGCGAGCCCGATGAGCTGAAACCGCGCCTCCCCATAGTCCTTGCGGCGATCCTCGGTGATCAACCGCGGGCCCGCGAACAGAAGCGGTGCCAGATCGAATGGCAGGCCCCGCTCGCGCGCATTGCGGGCGCTTTTCGCCTCGTCCCACTCGAAACTGACGTCACCATATAGCTCGATCCCATATAGGTCAACGACGGACTGTGTCAATGACGGCCTCCCGCGCCCGAACGCCAGAAGCCTACCTACAACTCCTTACCAAACCCCGAATCCCCCTCCCAATGGACGACCGCGCCGCTCGGCGGTATCGTTGGCCCAAATGACTGGAGGGACTTCCCCATGCTGACCGTCGAACCCACCGGCGCGATCCTCGGCGCAACAATCCGCGGCATCGACCTCTCCCAACCCATCCCCGCCCCCCAATTCGCCCAGATCCTCCACGCGCTCGGCCATCACGGCGTGCTGCGGTTTCCGGATCAGCAACTCGATATCGGCGACGTGAAGCGCTTTTCCGAGCTGTTCGGGGAAATTCAGGGCAGCCCAATCAGCACCGTCAACCGCGATCGTCCGTTCCCCGAGGTCGGGATTCTCTCCAACATCAAGGAAAACGGCGAGTATATCGGCAGCCCCGACGCCGGGCAGGACTGGCACACCGACATGTCGTACCGCGACATCATGGGCTTCGTGAACGTGCTCTATGGCATTCGCATCCCACGGCGGAATGGCGTGCCCCTGGGCGGCACCGAGTTCTCCAACATGCACGCCACCTATGACGCGCTGCCGCGGGAGATCAAGACGCGGCTGGACGGCATGACCGCCACCCATAATTTCGAGAAATTCTGGGAGCATATGCGCCAGCACAAGGCCAGCGGTCGGCCAGCGATGACGGATGAGCAGCGCATGCGCCGCCCGCCCGTCGTGCATCCCATTTTCCTGACCCACCCGATCACCGGGCGGAAAGTGCTTTACTGCAACGAAGGCTACGCGATGCGCATCAACGAGCTGTCGCAGGCGGAAAGCGACGAAATGCTCGACTTCCTGTTCAAGCACCAGTTGGAAATGCGCTTCCGTTACACGCATGACTGGAATGAGAACGATCTGTTGATCTGGGACCACCTCGGCACCATCCACCGCGCCATCGCCGATTACGGCCCGGACGAAATCCGCCTGATGCGTCGCTGCCAGGTCATGGCGACCAAGGTGTTCGACCCGGAATTCCTGCGCCCCGTGCGCGAACTGGTCGCGGCATAGAGCCGCGCGGGGCTTGGTTGCGGCATAACGAAGGAAAAAACCATGCGCTGGGTGCGATTCTCCAAGGGCGGCAAGACAGCTTACGGCTCGGTCACCGGAGACACTGTTAACGAAATCGAAGGCGAACCCTGGGGCGAGGCGAAGCCGACCGGTCGCACGTTGAAACTGTCCGACGTGAAGGTCGAAGTTCCGGTCATTCCAAAGACGTTCTACTGTGCCGGCATCAATTACGCCGCGCATATCCGCGAAATGGCGCATAAACGGGGGGTGGAGCCGGTGTTTCCGGCAAAGGCCGATATCGGCTACCGCGCCAACAACGCTTTGTGCGCCGATGGCGAAAACGTGGTGATTCCGGCCCACGCGCCCCCGAAAATGAACTACGAGGGCGAACTGGTTGTCGTGATCGGCAAGCAGGCCAAGCACCTGACGGAGGAAAATGCATTCTCCTGCGTGTTCGGCTACACAATCGGCAACGACGTCAGCGAACGCACCTGGCAGCGCGGCGACCGGACGTTCTGGCGCGGCAAGAACACCGATACGTTCAAGCCTATGGGCCCGTTCATCGAGACCGAGGTCGATCTGGATGCAATGGAAACTGTCATTCGTGTCAACGGCAAGGAAGACTTGCGCTTCAAGACCAATGACATGATCTTCGGGATTGCGCACTACATCGCGGCGATCACCAAATACATCACGCTCTATCCGGGGGATGTGATTTGGATGGGGACGGACGGTACTTCGCCCGATCTGGTGCATGGGGACGTGGTGGAGGTCGAACTGACGGGTCTCGGCGTGTTGCGCAATCCGTTCGTGAAGGCAGCGGCCTGAGCGAGCGGGCCGGAGCGTCATCACGCCGAGCGGGAGGTAACGGCGTGTGAATCATATGATCGGATATGGCGCGTAGGCAGGCCGAGCGGCTCTCACGCTTGGCCGGCCCCTATCCCGCCGGCCGTACAGCCGGGTGCGCCGAGCAGGTCGATTCAACATACACGTCATATTCATGGCGCTGCACATGATAGGGGTCACTGCTCACGGGATCCGTCGGATCGGCGGCGTGGCGCAGCAGAGCCGCGGCGACCGCCACATCGACCACCAATTCGGCAGCCATCAGCCAGTTCGAAACCAGTGCGAGCACATAAAGATGCCCGACCCAAAGCGTCGACAGAAAGACCGTCGAATTGACATTGGTCGAGCCAACCAGAGGCAGAACGAGATAAGCCCCAGCGGGCACACCAAGGCCGCATACCGCCTCGGTGAATTCCGGCTGGCGTGACACCCAGCCATACCCGGTCGCCGGATCGAAAAGACCACCAATACCAAGCGTTGAATTGATCACCAGCCGCTGCGTGGAAATGCGGGCGTCGTCGAAATTGCCCTCCAATAGATTGGTCGCGATGAACTCCGGCTCACTCAGATTGGCATAGAAACGTCCAGCCGCCTGGCGTGCCCCGATGGGCAGCCACGCCTCCGAGATCCCGCCAATGGGTGTAATAACATAGTCCAACACGGCGGTGTTGAGCATGAACCTGGCCCGATTGAAGGGTTCCAGGGGATCCGCGATCGCATGAGCGGGGTCGGGCCGCAAAAGCAACGACACGGCCAAAGCAGCGATACCGAAACGCCTCAAAGATGCTGCCATGATGTGCCCTGTGGTCCTGCCTCCGCAAGCTGGTCGCAAACCGACCGCATGGGAATGACGTAGATCAAGGCAATATCGGCGCAGGCGGCGGCATTTGTTTCCAAAATCGGCGGAACGGGCGACCATCCCCTCGGGTCGTCGCTGGTTCAGGTCAGTCGCTTCAGGATGGAGACGGCGCTGTCCACGGTCAGGGTGCGTCGCTCCCGGAACCGCTCGAACGCGGCTTTCGCGGCGGGATCGGGGGACGCCTGGTACCACCGAGACCCTTCCCATGCGGCGAGGTCGCGATACCATGCCATCAGCCACACCCGTACCATACCGGGCGCCGGGGCCGTGACGGCACGCCAGAAGCCAACGACCCTGGTGTCGTGCACATCCTCGAAATTGTCCCAGGCGGTGACGGACAGTTCCTGGAAGCGTGGCCAGTCCTCCGCGCGGCAATCGAAGCGGCGGTGTGAGTAGTAGCCCCCCGCGTCGGTCAGGGATTCGCCGGCGGCGGGGCGAGGCGCCGGTTCCCAGAGCTCCCGCCGCTCGATCGTCACGGGCAGACCATCCAGCAACGCCGACGGTTCGGCCGGAATCGAGCCCGCCCCCGGAAGTTCCGTCAGGATGACCAGCCGGTTCACGCTCAATCCGATCTGCGGGGAGAACACGCCGAACAGGCGGCCGGCCGATGCCGATTCGCGGCGCAGGATTTCCGCGCCCACATCCGCCGCCTGGAAGGGCGGGCAATCCACGATCATGTGCTCGAACATGGCCATCCCTACGTTCCTCGTCAGATCGATCGTCGGCCCCGCTTGCGCCATGCAGTGCCGAACCGGACAATGCGTCCTCGACAATAGGAGGAAGCGCATCATGGGCAAGCTCACCGGCAAGGTCGCCATCGTGACCGGAGCCAGCCGCGGCATCGGCCAGCAGATCAGCGAGTTGTTCGCCTCGGAGGGCGCCAAGGTGGTCTGTGCCGCGCGCACGTTGAACGAGGGCGACCATCGGATGCTCGAAGGCTCTCTGTCGCGCACCGTGCAGGCGATCCGCGACGCCGGGGGCGAAGCGACCGCTGTTACCGCCGACGTGTCCCTGGAAGCCGAGTGCATCGCGTTGGTGGAGGCCGCGCGCAAGGCCTACGGCACCGTCGATATCCTGGTGAACAACGCCGCGCTGAACTACTATCTGCCGACCGAGAGCTACCCGACTAGCCGCTGGGTCCGCTGCTTCGCGGTCAATGTGCACGCGCCCTTCATCCTGTCGAAGGAAGTGCTGAAGGACATGATCGCCAATCGGTCCGGCGCGATCGTCAATATCAGCTCCGGTTCGGCGATTGGGCCCGGTCGTGGGCCGTATGACGACCAAACGGTCCAGGGCGGCGTGATGTATGGCGCGACCAAGGCGGCGCTGGAGCGTTTCACCCAGGGCCTGGCTCAGGAGGTCGCGCATTACGGCGGAATCAGCGTGACCGCGGTATCCCCGTCCCAGGTCGTGCCGACGCCGGGCACGGTGCATTTCAAGCTGGTGACCGGGATGGATGACCCGAAGGGCGAACACCCAATCCTGATGGCCAAAGCGGCCCTCCTGCTGGCAAGCGAGCCGGCGGAGAAGATCAACGGCCGCGTTACCTACAGTCAGCAGATCCTGAAAGAATTCGGCTGGATCGACCAGGCACAGGGCCGTGGCGTGACCCGTCGCGGGTCGGGCTATTCCGAGGTCTGATACCAGCGGGCCGAACCGTCGACCGATAACGTGCCCTTACGTCGAGCGTGCGCTCACCGTCATTGCCGGACTTGCTCCGGCAACCCGCTCCCTTCCGTTGAAGCGCGGGTTGCCGGGTCGCGCCCACGGCTGTCCGGTTTAAATAACTTGTACTTTCCATATTTATGGATTCGACTCGAACCCATCGCAACACCGCGAATCGGGACAGGGTCGAATCACATGGAACCGCACAGGAATACAGTCATACACAGCCTTCTCAAACGCGTTCCC
>CALQHT020000086.1 GCA_943330455.2 Nitrosovibrio sp. Nv4
AAGACGTGTGACAAACTCGGCATCGCGGTCTGGGACTACCTGGGTAGCAGGCTGAAAGTCGCCGGGCACGCGATCATCGCACCACTTGACCACTATGTAAGAGCACGGCGCCGTCCTGCCTGATTGGTGGGCCGACGGAAACGATCACCGGGTTGTCTATGGGATCGCGGAGCTTTCCTCGTGCAAAATTCTCTACCCACACTTTTGCCCCTGTTACGAACGGACACCGCTGATGCGGGAAATCCGTCGCGAGGGTATCGAACTCTGACGCCAGAAACCGGGTATTTTCTCGACAAAGCCCGTAAGCTTCTCAGCGAGGCCGATGGCATGTTCGTCATGAAATACTATGACGCGGCAGGCCGCTCGGCTTACCTCGCGGGGTTTCATGCCGCTCAGGCGTTGATATCTGAAAATTCAGGCCGCTCCGTGAAAACTCACAAAGGCGTCAGTGTAGAGCTACATCGTCTCATCAAGGACGATCCAAGTTTTGACCTCGGCCTTCGGGCATTCCTTGGCGGCACCTACAGTCTCAAAGCCATTGCCGATTACGAGACAGGCCCGGATTCCGAGGTGTCGCCGGAACTGGCGTCGGATGCGATCAGCGAGGGCAAGCGATTTGTGGCACGAATCATTGAAATGCGCTCGGCAACCTGATTACGCCGTCAGCCTTGAAATCGTACTGTGGCTGACGTTGTAACTGCGGCCAATGTCACGCATCGGCTCGCCGTTGTCGCGTCGCCTGATGGCTTCTTTCATCTGGTGCGGTGTCAGTTTGGGTGGTCGCCCCATCTTCACACCGCGCGCGACGGCTCGGGCGCGGCCTTCGCCTGTCCTCGCGCGGATCAACTCCCGTTCGAACTCGGCCAACCCGCCGAGCACGGTCAGCATCAACCGTCCGTGTGCGGTCGTGGTGTCCGCCCATGTGTCGCCGAGGGATCGGAAACCCGCCTTGCGGTCGGTGATCGCCGCCAACGTGTTCAGCAGGTCGCGGGTGGATCGAGCAAGGCGATCGAGCCTTGTCACCATGAGCACGTCGCCGTCCTCAAGCGCGGCCAGCACCTTGCGAAGCTGGGCGCGGTCGGTCTTGGCTCCGCTCGCCGTCTCGCGAAACACCTTCTTGCATCCGGCGCGGGTGAGTTGGGCAACCTGTGCCGTCACGCTCTGGCCGTCCGTTGACACTCGTGCGTAGCCGTATTTCATGGCTTTGTTATGCACCTATTTTGTGCACCGGAAAAGCCCCGTGATTTCAAGGCTCCGATTTTGACGCATAATTGTTGAATTTCGGTAACTGCCCAGGTACCCCGCTGGCGTGCCCAGGTAGGCACTGCGAATGAGGTCTGTGGGCACGCTGAGGGCCATTGATCGGGCATTTTCGGTACCAACACGTCCACAGACCTCATTCGCTGGGCCTACCTGGGCAGTTACGAATTTCGTGCCTTTGACCAGCCGACGATTTAGTGGCCGGACTCGGTCATTCGCTATACGATGTTTCCTGAACAGTGGAACCATCCGTTGAGGTCGAGTTGAAGAAGAAGCTGAATCGGGACCAACAGCGAGCTAGGAAGGCAGGCGAGTTAGCCGTGTTCATGCGACAATATGCCCGCAAAGCTCAACGTGGGGTCGAACCAAATGACCGCCAGTTTGATCGTGGCATCGAAAGTGCGGTCAAGCGCATGCCGGCGGATGAACTGGATCGGCTGCTTCGAGAAGATGACGACGACATAATGGTTCCTAATTCTGGAATTATGCACTAACTCTCCCTGTTGGACTGATGCACCCCTCGGCGGATCGAAGGAGCGCGGCAAGCCTATGCCGCGCTTGGTGACTCGCGTCGGATCGAGGGAACGCGTCCCTACGTCGCCGCACCGAGGGCATGCCGCAGCGCCCCGCCACTGGCAGCCCGAGCCGGTTCGGCCGCCGCTTCACCAGGCTCGGTGCGCGGGCTCCGACCTAGCCTCCGTTCGCGGACGCCGAACAGACCGCGACCTATTCGCCACCCAAGGGACCAAACTCCAAGGCCGGCAGTCGCGTCTTACCGCCCCGGCCAGTTCGGCGGACGCTTCTCGTTGAACGCCTTCAACCCCTCTTCCGCGTCCTCGGTCAGGGCCAGCGCGCCAATCTGGCCTTCCATGAACACCGCTGACTGGTCGAAGTTCAACTGCTCGCTGATCCGCATCGCGTATTTGCCGCGGCGGATCGCGGTGGGGCTCTTGTCCAGCAGCCGGTTCAGCAGCCAGTCCAGTTTGGCATCCAGCTCGGCCGGCGGGACCACGTAGTTCAACAGCCCCAGTTCCAGAGCCTCGGCCGCGTCGATGGGTTCGCCGGTCAACGCCATCTCATACAATTTCCGCGACGGGATCAGACGTTGCAGCACCGCCATGATCTGCATCGGGAACACGCCGACCTTCACCTCCGGCATGCCGAAGCGCGCGGTGTTGGCCCCGACCGCCATGTCGCACATGCCCAGAAGCCCCAGCCCGCCCGCCATCGCATGCCCGTTCACCCGAGCAATCAACGGCAGGGTCAGGTCGCGCGCCTGCTTCATCAGCTTCACGAACGGCAGCCCAACGCGCGAGTAGTCGTATTTGAATGACCCCGCGCTGGCCGACAGATCCGCCCCAGCGCAAAACGCCCGATCACCGGCGCCAGTCAACACCACCGCGCGGATAGCCGGATCGTTGCTCGCCGAGGTCAGCCCGGCGCCGATGCCGTCCATCACCGCGTCGTTCATCGCGTTGCGGCGTTCTTCGCGGTTGATGGTGATCCATTGGACCGCGCCGCGCTTCTCCAGCAGGACCTGGTTCATGCGTGCGCTCCTGTCGCATCGGATCGGCGGAACTTGCTCAGGCTGCCGCCATGCATGATCTTGCCGGGAAGTTGGTGCCCGACAATGTCCTCGGCCATGCGAGCACATTCGATCAGAGCGTCCAGGTCGATGCCGGTCTCGATGCCCATTTCGTGGCACATGAACACCAGGTCCTCGGTGCAGATATTGCCCGCCGCGCCCTTGTGGCCGGCGAACGGACAACCGCCCAACCCGGCGCAGGAACTGTCGAAACTGTCGATGCCCATTTGCAGGCCCATCAGCGCGTTCGCCATCCCGGTGCCCCGCGTGTCATGCAGATGCAGGCCCAGTTTCAGGTCGGGAAACCGCTCCCGCACCGTGCCGACCACCCGCTGGACCTGAGCCGGAGACGCCCAGCCAACCGTATCGGCCAGCCGCACCCGGTCCAGCACGATGCCGAACTCATTGGCCAGGGCCAGCAACTCCCCCACGCAGTCACGCACCGTCTCCGGCGCGATGGCGCCTTCAAAGTTGCAGCCGAACGCGGTCATGACGATGCCGGTATCGACCTCGATCCCGCGGTCGCGGAAGAACTCCAACTGGCGGCGCTGCTCGACCAGGGTTTCCGCGTTGTCTTTGTTGGTGTTGTGGATAGAGAACGTGTTCGACGTGCTCATTTGCAGGCTGCCGGTGATGTGCAGCGGAGTCTGCACCGCACGCTCGTACCCGCGCAGGTTCAGGGCGATGCCGGTGTAATGCACGTCAGGGCGCTGGCGGATGGTCTGAGCAACCTCCACCGCATCGGCCATACCGGGCACGCGGCGCGCATCCACGAAGGACACGCATTGCACGTCGTGCAAGCCGGTTTCGGCCAGCGCCTCGCAGAACCGCACCTTGTCGGCCGTGCTGATTGGGCCGGCTTCTATCTGGAAGCCCTCGCGCGGGCCTTCCTCATGGATGTCCACCCGCTTTGGCAGATCGCTCATGGTTCCCTCCATCCTGTGGCTGCCTTCATGACGGAAGCCTGCCGGATGGTCCAGAGCAGCGGTGCTCTCGCATCGGGCCAAAGTCACCGGGTATTCCCGCGCACCGATCTCCGTCCCATGATAGCGGCCGACCGTCGGAGGAGACCATCAATGCTGCAAGGAATTCGCGTCCTGGAACTGGGGCAGGTGCTGTCCGCGCCCTTCGCCGGCGCCATCATGGGCGATCTGGGCGCCGAGGTGCTGAAGATCGAGCGGGTCGACGGCGGCGACGATGCGCGCCGCATGGGCATGGATTTCCGGCACGGCGACGCCCTGACCTTCCACATGGTCAACCGCAACAAGAAGTCCGTCGCCCTGGACCTGAAATCCGCTGCCGGCCGAGCGGATTTTGAGAAACTGGCGGCGACGGCGGATATTTTGATTCATAATCTCCGCCCCGGCGTCCCCGAGGACCTCGGCATCGACGGCCCGTCCCTGACCGCGCGCCATCCGCGCCTGATCTACTGCGCGATCTCGGCCTTCGGGCATATCGGCCCGATGCGGGACCGGCCGGGTTATGAACCGCTGATCCAGGCCTATAGCGGCCTGTCCAGCACCAATGGCGGCCCCGACGATCCACCCATGCGCATGGGCGTCGCGGTCTGCGACCAGGGCACCGGCATGTGGATCGTGATTGGCGCGCTCGCCGCCCTGCAACGCCGCCAGCACACCGGGCGAGGCACCATCGTCACCGCGTCCCTGCTGGAAACCGCTCTGGTCTGGGCGGCGCAACGTGGGGACGCTTGGATCAACGGCGCGCCGATGCCGGAGAAACACCGCTCCGGCCATCCCGCCTTGGTGCCGTATGAGGCGTTCGATGCCGCTGACGGTCCGTTCATCATCTGCTGCGGCAATGACCGGCTGTTCGCCAAACTCGCCACCGAACTGGGCCAGCCGGCCTGGATCGAGGACTCGCGCTTCGCCACCAACCGCGCCCGTCTGACCAACAAGAACACGCTGGTGGTGCTGATGGCGGAAATCCTGCGTCTGCAACCCCGCGCGGTGTGGATCGCGCGATTGGAGGCGGTGGGCGTCCCCGCCGCGCCGATCAACACCCTGCCGGAAGCGTTGCAGGAGGATCAGGCCCAGGCGCTGGGCATCATTCAGGATGTGCCCGGCGAGGATTACCGCCTGACCGGTTCGGCACTGTCGTTCGACGGGGTGCGCCCGCCTATCCGCAATGCGGCCCCTCGTTTGGGGTCGGGAACGGCGGAGGCGTTGGCCTCGGTGGGGCTGCGCGCCGCGGAGTAGGGGCGCGCTGTATGAGGCTGGTATCTTTTGTTTCTTGTGGCGTTGGCCGTTGATACGGCCTGCGTAACCATTTGGCGATTGCGTGTTCGACTGTCCGTAAGGGCCTTATACCAATGGTCCCAACGATCGACCCATAGGCCTCCCCTCACCGTCATTGCCGGGTCACGCTCGGCAATGACGCGGTTGGCCGAGCATCGGTGAAATGGGTCTGGTGGTTGGTATCAGTTGTGAACGAACAGGATTTTTTCGACCTTGCCCCAGCGCATCAACGCGGGACCCAGAGCGATAAGGTCGGAAATAAAGGTCCCGTCACCCTCTGACTCCTTGTCCCGGAAGCCGACACGTCTGGCGCGGTCCGTGCGTGTCATGAAGCAGCCGATATCGGCATTGCCGGCCGAGGGATGGGTCGGAAACGCGGTATAGCTGCCGACCGGCCGCCCTCCGGGCCGCTCATGGCTGTGGACCATGTCGCACAGGACCAGATCCAGATCGTGACGTTGTGCGGCCGAGAGCATCAGTTCCACGAATTTCGGAACGTAATAATTGTCGTCGTTGGTCAGCAGGATGTAGTCGGTTGCGCAGTCCCGGATCGCCAGTTCCCGCAGGCTGTGGTCATAGTCGTTGTGGCGAACGCGGGAAAACCGGAACTCGAACGACAGCACCGTTTCCCGGGAGAGTTTAGACAGCAGCACCAGCATCTCGAAATCGGGCCCGTCATGCAGAATGACCAGATGAAACGCCGGCATGGTCTGGGCTTGCAGGGAATGCACCAGGCACGCGATCTGCGCATAACGTCGATAGGCGACGACATAGATCGTCAGCGGCATATGGCTCGCCAGGGTCGTGTTGTTGCGATGGACAAAACACCAGGGCGAGTCACCTGGCAACGCCTCCGACGGGCAGATGACCCCCGGACCATCGACCGGCGGCGGAAGGGCGACCGGAGTGGGGACGACCGGATTGGCGGCCATCGGACTGGGCGTTGCCGCCGCCTTGCGCAGACTGGCAATTTCAGCCCACAATGCATTGATCAGGCGCATATCCTCGGTCAGTTGCATGGGGCGAATGAAACCGTCATGTTCGAAGCGTCGGATATTGGTGCAGGATGCCACATCGTCAGAGATCCGGCCCGGTTTCGGCGGCGATCCGTCGGGTTTGCGGAACACCATGACGAAATCGTTCCAAAACTCTCCCGGCCTGCGCTCTCCGGTGAAAGATTCCACCAAGTCTATCTCGATGCCCGACCGTTTTGCCCAGGTTTGCAAGGCCAGCCCGGCATCGGGGAAAAATCGCCAGTGGTCGAACGGATAGCCGTGGTATACTCCGTTCGATGGTGCGTTGATGTACAAGACCCCGCTCGGCGCCAGCACCCGCGCGCATTCCAGAAAGGTGATCCAGAACAAGGCATCGTGCTCGAAACAGGACGTCGAAACGATCATGTCGAAATGCCCGTCCGGGAACGGATAGGCATAAGGATCGCTCAGCACGACATCGACCCCGTTGCCTGGCGACAGGTCGATCCCGGTATAGGCCAGATGCCCAGGACAGACGGAACGGAGGGAGCCATTGACGTCCATGGAGCCGACATCCAGCACGCGCTGAAACCGCGCCTCCGTGTAGATATCGAAAAACCGTTTGCCGTAATCCAGGGCGCTGGCATGCATGATGGGGTATCCTTTCAACGCGGGTCGCCGGCCGAACCGAGGTTGCTGCCCTGCCCGTTCGGTGCGGAGCGTTCTCACGCCCTTCGCTGCCTCTGGCGTCCGGGTCCTGTGTGCCTGTTTTCCGGATCGGCGCCAAGCTGAAAGAGCGTTGCAGCCCGGTCGGTCGGCAAGGACGACGGGCGCCGCGTCAGTGTCGCCCACGGATGCCCCACAACAGAGCGAGTGCAGACCAGCGCTGTGCCATTCGTGTTTCAGCGGTCTGTCGCGTGCGCCGTTACTGGGTTGCCCTGGACCGAACCGCCATGTGCGTTGACTCCGTCCCCATTGTCTTCCAGCATCCAGGATACAGAATTCATAGTAGGGCCATACGCGAATCATGAGACCGTCGGACGCAGCGTGGCAACATTTGATTTCCACGGTCCAAGCGTCCGGCCCCAAGGCCGCGCTTGCGATCACGGGTGGCGGCAGTGGCGCAATCAGCGAGTTGCTGCGCGTTCCCGGGGGATCCCGCCTGATGATTGAGGCTCAGGTCCCCTACGACGAGCAGGCGCTGGCGACGTTTCTGGGCTTCGCCCCGGCTCAGGCAAGCAGTGCCGACACCGCGATCGCGATGGCACGGGCGGCTCGGGCACGGGCAGCAAGACTTGTATCGGCGGATACCGATCTGGTCGGCCTCGGCGCCACGGCGGCCCTGGTGAGCGATCGTCCGCGTCGGGGCGAGCATCGGTTTCATATCGCATACACCAACGCGGCCGGCACCGCGCATTGTTCGGGCGTGCTGGCCAAGGGCCGGCGCGATCGCGCTGGCGAAGAAGACCTCGTTTCGCGCGCGATCGTCCTGTTTCTGGCCCAGGCCTGCGGCGTCGCCGCACCGTCTCCGAGCAGTCTCCTCGACGAGGATGAGCGGTTTGAGCAGACCGTGGTGGCGACCGTCGATACGATCGATCAGCTCGTGGCGGGCGACCTCAATCGCGTCACCGCCCAGCCCGATGGCCAGATTCTGCTGTCGGCGCCGCAACCCCTGGTGCTGATGCCAGGGTCATTCAACCCGGTGCACGGCGGGCATTTGTTGCTTGCCCAGATCGCCGAGGAGGTCAGGCAGCAGCCCTTGGCATACGAAATCTCGGTCACCAATGTGGACAAGCCGCAGTTGACAGGCAAAACGGTCCGCGATCGGCTGACCCAGTTTGCCTGGAAAGCGCCGGTCGAACTGACCCGGGCGCCAACCTTCCTGGAGAAATCGCGCCTGTTTCCGAAGACCACATTCGTCATCGGGGCAGATACCGCGGAACGGCTGGTAGCGCCGAAATACTACGGCGATGATACGGCGGTCATGCACGACGCGCTCGACGAAATCGCCAATCGTGGCGGCAGCTTTCTGGTCGCCGTACGGGTCGACTCCGCGGCGCGCGTGCGCAGATTGAGCGACATCGCGGTGCCGCACCGCTATACTGATCTCTTCAGCGAAATCCCGGAGCACCGCTTCCGGGTGGATACCTCGTCGTCCGAGATCCGCGCCCGGGGCGTTTAGTCGGCCGTTCGCGGCGCGGACGACCAACCGACAACGGAAACGACGCCCAATCCGATCAGGCGAGGTAGATACTGTCCGGCCGCAGGGCGTTGTTAAGACCGGCCAGGAAAATACTGTCGCCGGCGGTGCCATAGTTCAGCCGCATCCCCTCGATCCCGCCAACACTGGTCCAGCTTGCCGACAGACTTCCCTGCGTCACGCCTTTCAGGACGAGCCGATCCATCCCGGGAACGAAATCGGTGATCTGGTCCTGACCGGCGCCGATCGCGAAGAAGAAGCTGTCCTTGCCGCCATTGCCGGTCAGCAGATCGTTGCCGGCCCCGCCAGTGATCCAATCATCGCCGATCCCGCCGCGGATCGTGTCATTGCCGGCGGCGCCGTTGATGCTGGCCTCTGGCGTGACGACGGACGACCGATCGAGCGTATCGGCGCCCGCGGTCCCCGTGGTCGCGGTGGCGCCGGCCACGATGTCGGTCGGTCCCAGCCACCAGACGCCGTTCAGCATCACCTTGTTCGTGCCGAATGTAAGCTGGGTTCCCTGCGCCAGGGCTTGCGATGTGATCTGCGCGTTGGTGAAGCCCTGAATGACGATTTTGTCGATCCCGGCCTGGAAATCGGTCACCGTGTCGCTGCCGCTCTGATTGGCGAACACGAAGCTGTCGGCGCCCTCCCCACCGGTCAGGGTGTCGTTGCCCCTGCCGCCTTCCAGGCGATCGTCGGTGACGCCACCGGTCAGATTGTCCGCCACCGTGGTGCCGGTCGGCACACGCATGGTCAGGGCCGTCGGAATCGTGGGGGGCAGGTCGCGATACTGCCAGGCGCGGATGTAATCGAGCTCAAATGCCGCCGAGGAAACGCCATCCGGCGGTCCCGGCCAGGCGGACGCGTCTCCGACCGCGAGGCTGGCGATCATGTACATGGGGCTGTTCAGGTCGGACGGTGTCGGTGTGGAAAATACTTCCCGCCCGTCGATGTAGAAGCGCAGCATGTCGGGCCGCCAGCTCACGCCATAGGCATGGAACGCGGTGGACAGGTCACCGATGTGATGGCCAGCGCTGGCTTCGGTATAGACGTCGCCAGCCACGGACAGGGCAGATGTCGCGACCAGGTTTGGCTGCGAACTCGATGCTTCCATCACATCGATTTCCGGCGGCCAGGTGCCGTCGGCAGGGACCATCCAGAATGCGGGCCAGAAACCTTGCCCGGCTGGCAACTTCGCGGAGGCTTCGAAATACCCGTACAACTGGCTGAACGATGTGCGGGTCGTGATGACCCCGGACGTATATGTCATCCCCTCAGGCAGCACGCTCGTCGCCGGTGCGGCGGTGATGCGGAGCGTGGCGCCGTTGGCGGTGAAGGGATCGGTCCCCGTCGAACTGTCGGAATAATACTGGGATTCCGGATTGCCGGGGGCCAGGGTCCGCGTGATGTATCCTGGCACGAATACACAGGCGGTCTGCCAGACCGGTTTTCCCGCCGTGTCGAGCCCGGTGGCGGATGATCGAAAGCTCGTGAATTCATCGGCGAAGGTCTGGCGCATGGCCCCGACATTGGGCGCCAACTTGAAATCGTCCGCGGTGAAATCGGCGATCGTGTGGCCGCGAAAGGTGATGCTCTCGGACGCCCCGAGATTGAGCACGACATCCGCGCCCACCTGCGTCATCGCGGCGCGGATCGTGACGATATCGGTGAACTGCGACAGGGTTGCGTTGAAGCTGACGATGTCGAGCCCGTTCTGGAAATCGGCGATCGCGTCCTTGCCGGAGCCGCGCGCGAACAGGAAGAAATCGGCGCCGGCACCACCGATCAGCACATCGTTGCCGCCGCCGCCGTCGATCGACTGCGACCCATCGTCTCCCGCAATGATATTGTTCAGCGCGTTGCCGATGCCGATGGCACCGTCGCTCCCCACAAGCAGGTTCTCGACATTGTTCGGAAGGACGGTACGCCAGTCATAGGCGATCATCGTATCGATGCCCTGGCCCGCGGCTTCCGTGATGACGTCCGTGCTGTCCCAGACATAGTACGTGTCGTCGCCCAGTCCGCCCAGCAAAGCGATGCCGCCGCCGTAGCTTAGGAAAACATCGCTCTGGTTGGTGCCAGCGAACGTCGCATCGGCGCCGAACGCAACGACGAGGTTGACGGGCGCCCCGGATACGGACAGCCAGGTACCAAGAGCGTTCTGCTGCCTTACGAGAGGCAGGGCCATGGGTTTTGATCCTTCGCGATAGGATGATGCCGGACGGGTGGCTCCTGTTGACCACCGAAGGGTAAAGAAATCGTTATCCTGAGCCGCTCAATGCGTGCCGACGTCCCCCGGTTCGGTTGCGACCCGGCCGGGTCAAAGCATCACTTTGAGGGCCGAGGATCCGATCCTGCGTGAAGACACAGGAATAGCGCGATTTCACAGCCAGCCCTTCTCGCAATTCGTCGCATTGATAGATTTTTGAGAAAGATCGTTCAAGAACTATTTTCCGGAGTGAAAATGACCGTAGCGGCCGTCGGCATGAGCAGCCTGGGTCGACTGCTCAGAACGACTGTTTCCCGGCCCCTCGATTGCGATCTATTTGACCCATATTGTCACAATTCCGCGTGTGTATGAAATATTTAGTTGCAATCGCCCCGTGTGCGACTCGCCGACGCTGCATGGCTGCTCCCGTGGCCGGCCCGTCGGGAGGCGCCCGTCCCTATGCGCCGCCACAACAACAGGCAGGCCGCGAAGGCCAGTTGTGTGAGTATGGCGCTCGCCATGCCCCACCAGCGGCCCAACGGTTCGGCGGTCAGTCCCAGCACCAGCAGGGCAATTGCGAATCCGGGCATTGCTCGCAATGTCGCGGCAAACAGGGCCGCGCCCGCCGCACCACCCAGTCGCGGCAGCGCCAGGACTCCAAGGCCCGTCAGCATGATCGGGAATACCGCGGCCATGCCCGTCACGGTGGGGCTCATCCAGTCGCTCGCTGTCACGACGGTTGCCACCACACCACCGACCAGCACCGCCCGCAGGGGCAGTTCGTACCAGCGACGCGGGCCAATGCGACCGCTCGCCGCGACGGATGCGGGCGTGCGCCGGACCAGCCAGAGGCAGACCGCGAAAGCCACGATATTCAGCACGGAGGCCGAGAAAAACGTCCATCCCACCTGCCGCACCAGCGACGCTGCCACCAGCCACGCCAGGATCGCGCTTCCCACGGTCACCGGCCACGGCACGCGCGGGGCCAGTTTTACGATGATCAGGATAAAGACGGTGGTGACCGCGTTGGCCGCCAGGCTGCCGATCGTGCTCCCGGCGATGAACGCGTCGGTATGGTCCAGCGCGAGCATCACATAGGCCGGACCGGCCGAAATTGGCAGGCTGACGATCAGCCCGCCCCAGAACGGCCCAACTGCCTCGGCCAGGGCGGTCACGCTCACCACGAAAGCGGCGCTCGCGGTGGCGCGCGCCAGGAGCATGGCCCAGAACACCGCTGAGAACACCGGGCGTCAGCTTTCGGAGTAGGGGTTCTTCGTGCCGCGGAATTGCAGGCGGATCGGGGTGCCGGGCAGGTCGAATGTCTCCCGCAATCCGTTCATCAGATAGCGCTGATAATCCTCGGGCATCTGTTCGGCGCGGGTGCCGAAGGCGATGAAGGTGGGCGGGCGCGCCTTGGCCTGGGTGATGTAGCGCAGTTTCAGCCGACGTCCGGACACCAGAGGCGGTTGGTGTCGTTCTAACGCATGTTCGAACCAGCGGTTCAACTCACCGGTTGCCACGCGCTTGTTCCAGACCAGATGCGCCTGCCGTACGGCTGGCAGCAGCCGCTCCACCCCGGCGCCGGTCAGGGCCGAGAACGTCACCACCGGGATGCCCTTCATCTGGGCAAGGCTTTCCTCCAACCGCTCGGTAATGGCTCGGCGCACGGCGTTGCGGTCGGGCACCGCGTCCCATTTGTTCAGGGCGATGACACAGGCGCGCCCCTCACGTTCGACAAGACGAGCAATTTGCAGGTCCTGGTCGTGGATGCCCTCCACGGCGTCGATCGCCAGGACCACGATTTCGGCCATTTTCAGGGCCTCGATCGCCGAACTGACCGACATCTTCTCCAGCGGCGCCTCGATCCGTGCGCGACGACGTAATCCGGCGGTATCGACGATCTCATAGCGGTTGCCGTCAGTGTCGGTGACCAGGGACGTGATGGCATCGCGAGTCAGGCCGGGCTCCGGACCGGTGATCATCCGATCTTCGTTCAGAAGGCGATTCAGCAGGGTAGATTTTCCGGCGTTCGGCCGGCCGACGATGGCCAGTTTCAACGGGGTGGCGTCCGGACCTTCCTCAATCTCCGGATCGGCCGGGGGAAGGCGGTCGGCGATTTCCTTCATCAGGAAGGAGATGCCGTCGCCATGTTCGGCGGACACCGCGACCGGTTCGTCCAGACCCAGGGAGTAAGCGTCGAGGACGGAAGATTCCGCCATTCGGCCTTCGACCTTGTTGGCGATCAGCAGCACCTGGCGGTTCTGCCGCCGCAGCCATTGGGCGAAATGCCGGTCCGCCGGAGATATCCCAGCGCGCGCGTCGATCACGAACAGCACCAGATCGGCCTGCTGCACGGCGACGGCCGACCCGGCGCGCATCCGGCCGGCCAGGGATTCAGGCGCGGCTTCTTCCAGTCCCGCCGTATCGATCAAGCGGACCAGCCGGCCGCGCAACATCGCCTCGGCTTCCTTGCGGTCGCGCGTGACGCCGGGCGTGTCGGCAACCAGCGCGGTCCGCCGACCCGCCAGCCGGTTGAACAGCGTGGATTTCCCGACATTGGGACGACCGGCGATGACGACGACAGGCAGCATGGGTCTCGCAGACAATGGGCCAAAAGGAAACAACAACCGAGGGCATTGGACACGCGCCGCAACCGCCGCGGATGGCCAACCGGCGGTGTTCGGCAAGAGCGATGTCGCACTCTGCCGGCCCTATAGCACAGACCCGGCCAAATTGCGCCGGCGTTTAACGGAAGGCTGTCACGCGCCCGTCATCGGAGACCACCAAAAGCGTGCCGTCCGCCACCAAAGGTGGCACCGGCGACGCGGCACCGGACAAAGCCTGCCGACCGATGATCTCGCCTGTATAGGGGCTGATCGACAAGGCTTCTTGGTTGGTGCCGGTGGTGATCAGCCGATCGCTGACCAGCAGCGGACCGAACCAGGTCAGCGCATCCCGCTGCTTCTCCGGGTTGTCCCAGCGCGGCAGCGGGGTGATCCAGGCAATCCGCCCGTCGGAGGCGTTTATCGCCACCATCTCCTGGTCGGCCGAGATCACGAACAGCCAGTCGCCAGCAATCAAAGGCGCGTCGACGCCGGCGATCTGCCGTTCCCACAGGCGTCTCCCGGTCGGCAGGTCGATGGCCGCCAGCAGCCCGCCCATGCTGATGGCATAGACCCGGCCGTTGCTGATGACCGGCGCGCCGCGGATGGACAGCAGGTCGGCGATACTGGACCGGCCCCTGGTCGCGCCCAGGCCATCGGTCCAGGCGACCCGGCCGGAATCGGCACGCATGGCGGACAATTCGCCGGAACCGAAGCCGCCCACGATCAGACCGCGCGAATAGGCGGGCGCGGGACGGCCGAGCAGGGATGTGGTGGGGGTGGAGGCGCGGTGCGACCAGAGGGTGTGGCCATCGTTGGATGCCAGGGCGACCAGTTTTTCCTCGATCGTGGTGACGAAGATGCGGCCCTCGGCGATGGTGGGAGCGGATCGCGCGGGGGCGCCAAGATCGGCCCGCCACCGCTCGGTTCCGTTCGCCGGGTCGATGGCGAGGACATCGCCAAGACCGTTGACGGCATAGAGCACGCCTTGGTCGACACCCAGACCGCCGCCGATATTGGTGCTCTCGCTGTCCTTGTCCTTGGTATCCAGGCGCCAGGCGCGGTTGCCGGTGGCCAGGTCGAAGGCGGACACCACGGCATCGGAGTCCATGGTGAAGACCACACCGTTGGCAACCACGGGCTGCGCCAGGATCTTTTTGCGATAGCCGCCACCGTCGCCGATATCGGACCGCCAGGCCACGCCCAGACGCTCGTTCGCGGCCAGATGACCCATGAGATGGGCTGGATTGCCGCCGGCTTGTGGCCAAGCCGCGTTGCGGACCGCGGGTGGAAGCGTGACCTTTGGCACACCTTCGCTGACTTGCAGGGCGTTCTGCCCGGTCATGACCGGTTCGCGCTTGCCCGGCAGAGGGGTTTTCTTGGTGCCGAACCAATCGTCCCAAAAGCCGCATCCGGTCAGCGCCAGCGGCGCGAGCAGGGCAGCGCGGCGTCCCAGCATGCCGTTGGCGGTACGCCCCAAAGCGCCGTCCGAAATCACGTCAGGTTTGCCTGTCACGCCAACAGCCTTTCGTCGCAAGCTTTGAAAATACCAACGGCTGGTCCTTTTGACCGATGCACCGCCCTCCTCGTCATTGCCGGGTCAAGTTCGGCAGTGACGAGGGGGGCGGAGGGGCCGAGCATCGGAGAATGGTTCCGGCGGGTGGTGCAAGATGCCGACTCATGTCTCAGCCACCCAATTGACCGAGCATCGCACTGCTGCGGCCGCGGACGCCGGCGGGGGCAGTGACATCCTCGGCCAAGGCACGGAGGGTGGCCTTGGCCACGTCTGCCCGCCCCTGGCGCAGGTCCAGCAGCGCCAATTGCTCGCGCGCCATGGGACGCCACGCATTGCCGGGCAGGATCAAGGGCTTCAGGCGCGCTTCCAGCAAGGCGGGGTCGCCTTTGTCCAACTGGCGTTCGGCCCAAAGCAGGCTGGCAAGATCGCGCAGCAGAGGATCGGCGGACGAATCGCCCGCGACCTGGTCCCACAGCGCCAACGCACCCGGCAGATCGCCCTGTTGCGCTTTCAACGCCGCGGCCCGCAGGCGCGCAAGGGTCCGATATCCAGGCGGAGCGGCGGCGGTCAGAGCGTCGAACGCCGCGATCGCCGGGGATTGGTTTCCAGCACCGGCGATCGGTGAGACCTCGGCAAGGTTCATCGCCCCGACGAATTGGGCCGCCGCGGCGGTGTCCTGCTTGGCCTGCCACCAATGCCAGGTCTGCCAGCCCCCGGTTGCGGCGACGACAGCGACACAGCCCGCGACGATCACCCCGCCATACCGAACCAGCAAATTCTTTGCCCGCTCGGCTCGCAGATCCTCATCGACTTCGTCAAAGATATCGACCACTTGGCTTTCGTGTCCCGTCTGTCAGCGCCCCCGAAGGGCGCCGGACCATAGCGGCGGCGCGGCGTGGCCGCAAACTGGCTGATGCGGCTGGGCGAAATAATCGCGGCGAGACCGCCATCGGCCGTTCAACGTTCGGTCGATCGTTCCCGGCGAGGATTCGCCCGTCATGACGGGTTTGCGGGGCGGGGCCCGCGAGCGGGCTTGCCGCCCGGGCCTACGCCTCTTCGAAATTCTGCGGCAACCGCCCGGCACGGAAGATGATGGTGGGCTCGTCGTCATACTCGCCCAGTTCCGGATCGCCGGCGGTCGAAAACGCGACGACACCGGCTTTGGTCGGTACCAGGCGTTCCGCGGTCCGGCGCGCGGTGTCCACCGATTTGCAGCGGATCGGGGTTTCGGACAACAGACGCTGTCCCTTGCCGGGTTTGAACGCCTGGACGAGGTAGATCGTCTCACGAGCCATGGGGGGGGGATTCCTGATTGTGGACGGGCAACCGCCACCGATGAAGGGTCCCGTGCTGCATGCCCGTACTGACCGGAGTCGCGATAGGAATTTTATCGACGGCCCTGACATACGGTGCTCGCTGGCCTATCTGTTGCATTAACAAATGCCAAGGCAACCGCCATAAACGCGCGGATTGCCGCCATCACGAGTCTTGAATTGCCATTCGCGATGCGGACACCAGACCAATCGGCACCGCCTGCCCCACCTCATCCAAGGCACACCATGAAAATTCAGGTCGGCTACGAATTGATCTACGACTGCATTCAGCCGACGCCCATGCTGATGTTGCTGCATGTCCACCACTCCCGCGCCGGCGACATCGTCGTGCCGGACCACCTGAAGACCCAGCCCGTCGTGCCGGTGCATTCCTATCGCGACAGTTTCGGCAACTGGTGCAGCCGGATCATGGCGCCGCAAGGCCGGATCCGCATTACCAGCAGCGCGACCCTGAACGATTCCGGGCTGGCGGATCCGGTCGTGCCGAACGCGCAGCAGCATCCGGTGCAGGATTTGCCGGACGACGTGCTGGTGTTTCTGCTGGGTAGCCGCTACTGCGAGACGGACCATCTGTCCGAACCGGCATGGCAGTTGTTCGGAAATGCCCCAACCGGATGGGCGCGCGTGCAGGCGATCTGCGACTTCGTGCACAACCACATCAAGTTCGACTACGCCGACGCTCGCCCGACCCGCACGGCATGGGAAACCTTCCATGAGAAGCGCGGCGTCTGCCGGGATTTTGCCCATCTTGCCGTCGCTTTGTGCCGCTGCATGAACATTCCGGCGCGCTATTGCACCGGCTACTTGAGCGACCTCGGCATTCCGCCACCCTATGGCGTGATGGATTTCGCCGGTTGGTTCGAGGTGTATCTGAGCGGCGCCTGGCACACATTCGATGCGCGCAACAACACGCCGCGCATCGGGCGTATCCTGATGGGCCGCGGCCGGGATGCGGTCGACGTGCCGCTGAGCAACACGTTCGGTCCCAACACGCTGGCCAGCTTCAAGGTCTGGACGGATGAGGTCGGGTCGCCGGCGCTGGCGGATTTGCCGGTGTAGGTGACGGGGAACAACGATTTGGCGCGGGCACAGCCCGCACCGTCACGCGCAATGAGACCCAAGGGAAGCCGGAGTACCTGCTAGGATTTCCGCTTTTGGTCAGGGGGTAGATCGGCCAGCCGTTCCAGCGCATCCGCCGTCACCTCGGCCGACACACGGGCCAGCGCGTCTTCCAGCCCCGGTCCCGACGTCGTGTTCAATTCCGCAGCCGCGCGCCGCAGCGCTTCCCGACGCAACAATCGGCCGGTCATCGCGTTGAATTCAGCTTCGGTCTGTTCCGGTTCGGTCATGGCAACCTCCGGGGATCCGGGTCCCATGCCGGCGCGGTATGACCCGGCCGGCATGGGATTTCAGTCGTTCTTCGCTTAGTAGCCGCCGCCGTCGCCACCATTATCGGTGCCGGCCGGCTTCTCGACCCGTTCGGCGACCATCGCTTCCGTCGTGATCATCAGCCCGGCCACCGAGGCAGCGTGCTGCAGCGCCGACCGCACGACCTTCGTGGGGTCGATGATGCCGGCCTTGACCATGTCCTTGAACGCGGCGGTCTGGGCGTCGAAGCCCCAGTTGTAGTCATCCTTCTCCAGCACCTTGCCGGAGATCACGGCACCATCTTCGCCGGCATTGGTCGCGATCTGACGCATCGGGGTCTGCACCGCCTTGCGCACGATCTCGATGCCGACGCGCTGGTCGTCGTTATCGGCCTTCAGCTTCGACAGGATCAGCGATGCACGAGTCAGCGCAACGCCGCCGCCCGGGACAATGCCTTCTTCCACCGCCGCGCGAGTCGCGTGCAGCGCATCGTCAACGCGATCCTTGCGCTCCTTCACCTCGACCTCGGTGGACCCACCGACGCGGATGATGGCAACGCCACCGGCCAGCTTCGCCAGACGCTCTTGCAGCTTCTCCTTGTCGTAGTCCGAGGTGGTTTCCTCGATCTGCGCGCGGATCTGCGTGCAACGGCCCTGGATGGCGGCCTTCTTGCCGGCGCCTTCGACGATGGTGGTGTTTTCCTTGTCGATCAGCACGCGCTTCGCCTGGCCGAGCATGGCGAGGGTGACGTTTTCGAGCTTGATGCCAAGGTCCTGGGAAATCAGGTCACCGCTGGTCAGGACAGCGAGGTCTTCCAGCATCGCCTTGCGACGATCGCCGAAGCCCGGCGCCTTCACGGCGGCCACTTTCAGCCCGCCACGCAGCTTGTTGACCACCAGGGTCGCCAGCGCTTCGCCTTCGACGTCTTCCGCGATGATCAGCAGCGGACGGCCGGACTGGGCGACGGCTTCCAGCAGCGGCAGCAAGGGCTGCAGGCCGGACAGCTTGGATTCATGGAGCAGGATGTAGGGCTGATCCAGCTCGATGGTCATCTTCTCGGCGTTGGTGATGAAGTACGGCGACATATAGCCGCGGTCGAACTGCATCCCCTCGACGATATCGAGTTCGGTGTTGGCGGTCTTGGCTTCCTCGACGGTGATGACACCCTCGTTGCCGACCTTCTGCATCGCTTCCGCGATCATCTTGCCGATTTCGGTTTCGCCGTTCGCGGAGATCGTGCCGACCTGGGCGGTTTCCGCTTCGGTGGTGATCTTCTTGCTGCGCTTGGCCAGTTCCTCGACCAGGGCAATCACGGCCTTGTCGACGCCGCGCTTCAGGTCCATCGGGTTCAGACCGGCGGAGACGGCGCGCAGGCCTTCCCGCACGATGGCCTGGGCCAGGACGATGGCGGTGGTGGTGCCGTCGCCGGCGAGGTCATTGGTCTTCGAGGCCACTTCGCGCACCATCTGGGCGCCCATGTTCTCGAACTTGTCGGTCAGCTCGATTTCCTTGGCGACGGTGACGCCGTCCTTGGTGATGCGCGGCGCGCCGTAGCTCTTGTCGAGCAGCACGTTGCGTCCCTTGGGGCCGAGGGTGACCTTGACGGCATCGGCGAGGGTATCGACGCCGCGGAGCATGCGCTGGCGGGCATCGCCGCCGAATTTTACGTCTTTTGCGGGCATGGTCTGAAAATCCTTCGTTAAATCAGCAGGCTGCGGTGATGCTTACTTCTTCTTGGCGGCGGGCTGGCCTTCGACGATGCCCATGATGTCGGACTCCTTCATGATCAGGAGCTCCTCGCCATCGAGCTTCACTTCAGTGCCGGACCACTTGCCGAACAGGACGCGGTCGCCGGCCTTGACGTCGAGAGCGACGATCTGACCTTGCTCATTGCGGGCACCGGGGCCGGCGGCGACGATTTCGCCTTCCATCGGCTTTTCCTGGGCGGTGTCGGGGATGATGATCCCGCCCGCGGTCTTCTCTTCGGCGTTGAGGCGACGGATCACGACCCGATCGTGCAGGGGACGAAATTTCACTGGATGTTTCTCCGAGATGGGGGACCGGCTGAGGGTTGGTGGTCGGGGCCGGCTTGCGGAGGCGCGGATGGTGGCGCCAATGGAGGGGTTGTTAGCACTCATGTGGGGCGAGTGCCAGGGAATAAGGTTTGGAGCCCGGGGGGGCGACCCGCGGCGGGGCGGTGGACCGACCGACCAAGGCCGCGACGTGTCAGAGGCCTCGGAAATCTACGGTTAACCTCTTGGGCGCATCATGCCCGCATGATCCGCCGTCTTCTCCCCCTCCTCCTGCTGGCCTCCTGCGGTGCCACCCCCGAACAATGGCTCACCGGCGTCGCCGCGCTGGGCATTGGCGGCGTCGCCATCATCGGGCGCACCCCGGTCGATGCGGTCTATTCGACTGTCACCGGCCGCGACTGTTCCGCGGTCCGGTTGGAGCAGGGAAAAAGCTATTGTCGGCCGGAGGAGCCACCGTCGGCGCCCCCACCCTTCTGCACCCGCAGCCTCGGCGTGGTCGATTGCTGGCAGACCCCGTCGGAGCTACCCGGCCGGCCCACCCCGGTGGCCGACGGGCCGACGACCCTAACGGCCGAACAAGAGGCCCATCGCACCCGGAGTTGGCCGTTCTACTAACTACCCCCGGAACTGCACCAGTTTCCCGGACGGCTCGCCCAGCACCTCGTTCTCCCGCATCACCGGTTTGCCGCGGATGATCGTGCCCACCGGCCAGCCGGTGATGTCCATCCCGGCGAACGGAGTCCAGCCGGCGGGGCAGACGATCCAGGATTCCTCGATCCGGCCCTGCTTCTTCATGTCCACCAGGGTGAAGTCCGCATCGTAGCCGGCCGCCAGACGCCCCTTCGCGACCGCGCCGTAGACCCGTGCCGGACCGGCCGACATCATGTCCACCATGCGAGTCAGCGACAGGCGCCCGGCATTGACGTGGTTCAGCATGATGGGGACCAACGTCTGCACCCCGGTCAGGCCCGAGGCGCAACTCGGCCAGGGCAGCATCTTCTTGTCGCGCGCATGCGGCGCGTGGTCGGACCCGATCGTGTCCACGAACCCGTCATTCACCGCGCGCCACGCCGCATCCATGTGCGGCTGGCCACGGATCGGCGGGTTCATCACCGCGAAGCCGCCCAGACGCTCGTAGCATTCCGGGCCGACCTGAGTCAGGTGATTGACCAGCACCTCGGCGGTCACGATGTCGCGGTAATCCTTCAGGTAATCGAACTCCTGCGCCGTCGAGACGTGCAGGATATGCGCCGGCCGCCCGGTCTTCCGCGCCAGCGCCATCAGCCGCCGCGTGCCGAGGAAGGCGCATTCCTCGTCGCGCCATTCCATGTGGGACACGTAGGGGTCGCCCGCCTTGAACATCCCCTTGCGCGCCTGGAGCCGGTATTCGTCCTCGCTGTGGAAGGCGATACGGCGGCGGCCGGAGCGCATGACCTTCTCCAGATGCTCGTCGTCCTCGACCATCAGGTTGCCGGTGGAGCTGCCGGCGAAGATCTTGATGCCGCAGCAGCCGCAGGTCAGCTCCAGGTTCCCCAGTTCGGGGATATTGGTCTTGGTGCCGCCGACATAGATGCCCATGTCGCACCAGGACACCCGTTCCACATACTCGCGCTTCCAGGCCATGCCGGCGGCGTCGACCATCGACGGGTCGGTGTTGGGCATGTCGAACACGGCGGTCAGCCCGCCCAG
This sequence comes from Nitrosovibrio sp. Nv4, assembly GCA_943330455.2. Classification (GTDB taxonomy): domain Bacteria; phylum Pseudomonadota; class Alphaproteobacteria; order Acetobacterales; family Acetobacteraceae; genus Rhodopila. The sequence goes on from CALQHT020000086.1 coordinate 21,030, forward strand.
GATCGCGCCCTTGGAGCCGGTGGGGATCGACTCGACGGTGGGATCGCCGGGGTCGCGGAAATGCACGTGCGGATCGATCAACCCGGGCAGCACGTGCAGGTTCTTTGCGTCGATCACCTGGTCGGCGGTGGCGTCGGGGCCGACACCGAGGGCGATGATGCGTCCGTTGCGGACGCCGACGTCGGTGGCCTCCGCGCCCCAGGGCAGCACGCAAGTGCCGTTGCGGATCAGCAGGTCGTAATGAGCGGGCATGGCGGGTCCCTTATCGTGGTCGGTTGGGCAACAGATAGCACTGGTGGGCGGCGAGGGGTATCGCGGGTCCAGAAACAAATTTGCCTAAACTATGGGCAATCGGCGCGAGATACGCCGGTTTGGGAAGGGCGGGGCTTCGCCTCGGACCCCACCAGGGGCTTTGCCCCTGGACCCCACCAAAGGCGACGGCCTTTGGAATGCGATTCTTTTGTCGTTTGGGGATAGGCCCTGCTCGGACCTTTTGAGGT
>CALQHT020000087.1 GCA_943330455.2 Nitrosovibrio sp. Nv4
ATTGCTGGGTTGCGACCAACCCAGACGGGGACTTGCACCCCGCTGACAAAGCGTCCTCACGGACGCACTCATTGCCGGGCTTGACCCGGCAACCTGCGCTTCAGCGGCGGGGGGCGGGTTGCCGGATCAAGTCCGGCAATGACGGTGAGACGACGCTATCGGTCAATGGTTAGGACCGTTGATATCACTCCACACAATGTTGAATTGCACCCGGCTTGGGGACAATCCCGCGGCTTAACGGGCGACAGGGATGGGCCGCTCGGGAGGAACCATCGATCCGGCCATGACGGAGGGAGTGGACTCCGATAGGTCATTGTTTCGACGGTTTGGTGACCTGGGCTAGTCGTGTCACCATCCACTGCAATAGTCGGTGTTGTGAAAATGTGTCGTGGGACGTTTGCTACGCGCGACACGCCGAGGCATCACCGGATTGTCGAGAGACTCGCATGGACACACGACGGGGAGGATCAGAACCATGACCAATTTGGACCAACCAGGGGTCGTGCTGTTTGACATCGTGGAACCGCATATCGCCGTGGTGACGATCAACCGGCCAGAGGCGCGGAACGCCGTCAACGGCGCCGTCGCCGCCGGACTTGAAGCCGCGGTGGAGCGGGTTGAGGCCGATCCCGACATATGGGTCGCGATCCTCACCGGTGCGGGGCCACATGCCTTCTGCGCGGGCGCGGACCTGAAAGAGGTCTCAAACGGCCGCGGCGCGACACTCTCGACGCCAAAGGGAGGCTTCGGCGGCTTCGTCCGGGCCAAGCGCGGCAAGGTTTGGATCGCCGCTGCCCAAGGTCATGCATTGGCGGGCGGATTGGAGTTGTTGCTATCCTGTGATCTGTCGGTCGTCTCGGAAAACGCAAATCTTGGGCTGCCGGAAGTCAAGCGGAGCCTGGTGGCAGGGGCCGGCGGTGTCTTTCGCCTGCCGCGCGCGTTGCCGAAAGCGATTGCCTTGGAGATGGTCACGACAGGCGATCCCATCTCTGCCGCGCGGGCCGCACATCTCGGTCTGATCAACGCGGCGGTCCCGCCTTCCGAGGTGATCCCCACCGCGTTGACCCTCGCTCGGCGCATCACGGTCAACGCTCCGATCGCGGTCCGGGAGTCGCTGGGTGTCGTTCGTCAGGCATACGACCTGACGGAGGCGGAACTTTGGGAGATCTGCAACATCGCGAGTCAGAATGTTCGTGAGACCGAGGATTTCCGGGAAGGCCCGCGCGCCTTCGTGGAAAAGCGCGCCCCAAACTGGGTTGGACGCTGAGCGACAAGCCTTCTGGCATCCGCCGACGCGCCCGGCGCGGAACGTGTCAACGACTTTGACACAGTCGCGCCGCAGCACCCCACGTCGCGTTGGCAGAGGCGGCCTGATCGCAACCAATCCACCTGATTAGGCGTGGCGGAATTGTGTCGCGTGCGCACCATCAGGCCCCGACTACGATTCGGTCAACCCGTCCACCGTTGGGCTGAGTGTTCTGCTGTCATCGCGGCTGCCCGCCGGCAGCCGTTTCGCGACACAGCTATTCGTTCACCATCGCGTTGCCGCGACTGCCGATCATGGCGAGCAGCTCCCGCCGTGTGGCCGCATTGTCGCGGAATGCGCCCAACATGCGGCTGGTCACCATGGTCACGCCCGGCTTATGCACGCCGCGGGTCGTCATGCACTGGTGCGCGGCCTCGATCACAACCGCGACGCCGCGTGGTTCCAGCACCTGTTGGATCGTGTTGGCGATCTGCGCCGTCAGTTTTTCCTGGATTTGCAAGCGCTTGGCGTAGGCTTCCACGACCCGGGCCAATTTGCTGATACCGACGACTCGCCGATGCGGCAGATAGGCCACATGCGCGCGACCGAGGATCGGAACCATATGGTGCTCGCAATGGCTTTCCAGGCGGATGTCGCGCAACAACACGATTTCATCGTATCCGTCGGTTTCCTCGAACGTGCGTTCCAACAAGGCGACGGGATCGACCTCGTAGCCGGCAAAGAACTCCTCATAAGCGCGTGCGACCCGGGCAGGGGTATCGACCAGGCCTTCGCGGGTCGGATCATCGCCGGCCCATCGCAGGAGAAGTCGGATCGCGGCCTCGGCCTCGGCGCGGGAGGGGCGTGGCTCGGATGTGGCGGGCGCGGGACGGCGCGTCTGAGGCGTGACTACATTCACCGCGAAAGCTCCTCCGAGGGTGTCATTGGGTGCGCAATTCGAAATCGCACCGGGCCGATATGGGGCCAGGTCCGAGTCTGGCAACCCGACTGGCACGGATTCAATGGACCCGACCGCTCTGATGCGGACTGTCCAGGCTGAAGGCGGGGATGGCGACGTCGAAATTTTCCCCGGTCGCGGGAAGAATCATGTGGTAGGCGCCAACCATGAACCCGGACGGTGTATCCAGGGGCGTTCCCGATGTGTACTCGAAATGCTCCCCGGGTTCCAAGAGCGGTTGCTCGCCGACAACGCCCTCTCCATGCACATGTTGTGTACGCCCGCGTGCGTCGGTGATCTGCCAGGTTCGGCGCAGCAACCGGACTGTCGAGCCGCCCAAGTTTTCGATCCGGATATGGTAGGCCCAGACGAAATGATTGTCGTCCGGTTGGGATTGGTCCGCCAGGAAGAAGGATCGCACGGACACGCGTACCTCGCGTGTCGTGCGAGAATAGTCCTCGCGCGCGGCCTGCGATGCATCCGCTGAACGCCGACCTGCGCGAGGTCTGATGTCGGTAGGTCGGCGCTCGGGTTTGGGGTCCTCGTCGGTCATGACAAGACCACCTCTCTGTCCATGGAAACATGGAGCAAACGCCAATGTCGGGCGCTTGTCCAGTTCAGCGGTACGCCAACTCAGGCAGTGGCCGCGGATGCCAGCGCCTGGGCCAGATCGTCCTTGATGTCAGCGCTATCTTCCAGTCCGACCGAGATACGGATGACCCCGTCGGTAATGCCCAGCTTGGCACGCTCGACTTCGCCGATCCGCATATGGGTGGTGGTGGCCGGATGGGTCGCCAGCGACTTGGAATCGCCCAGGTTGTTGGACACCGCGATCAGCTTGAACGCATTCATGACGCGGAAGGCGGCGGCCTTCCCTCCCGCGACCTCGAAGGTCACGACGGTGCCGCCGGCGGTCATCTGTTTCAGCGCCAGCGCCTGTTGCGGGTGATCGGCACGGGTTGGATACCAGACCCGGCTGACACCAGGCTGCTTGGACAGGAACTCGGCGATCGATTCGGCGGAACGACAGCCGTAATCGATGCGCAGACCCAGGGTCTCCAGGCCTTTCAGCAGCAGCCACGCATTGAACGGCGACAGAGCCGGACCGGTGTTCCGGATGAAGGGCTGCAATGTGTCGTTGATCCATTTTTTGGTGGAAAGGATCGCGCCGCCCAGCACGCGCCCCTGTCCGTCGATATGCTTGGTGCAGGAATACACCACCACATCCGCGCCCAGTTCCAACGGCTTTTGCAGCAGCGGGGTGGCGAACACATTGTCGACCACCACGATGGCTCCGGCGGCATGAGCCATGGCGGCCACCGCGGGCAGGTCCACCAGTTCAAGCATCGGGTTGGACGGCGTTTCCAGCAGCACCAGTTGAGTTGGTTGCGACAATGCGTCCCGCCATTGGCCCAGATCGCTGCCGTCCACGAAGACCGACTGGATGCCGAATTTCGGCAGCAGGGTGGACACGATCCAATGGCAGGACCCGAACAATGCGCGAGACGCGACGACCCGGTCTCCGGCCTTGAGGTGCGAGAGAAGGGTGGAGTTAACGGCGGCCATTCCGGTCGCGGTGGTGCGGCATGCCTCCGCACCTTCGATCAGGCACAGCCTTTCCTCCAACATGGTCAGAGTCGGGTTGGCGAAGCGGGAGTATTGGTAATGTTCTACTGTGCCGGCGAACGTGGCCTCGGCCTGTTCGGCGCTGTCGTAAACATAGCCTGACGTCAGGAATAACGCCTCGGCGGTCTCGCCGTGCTGGCTACGCTGCACGCCGCCATGGACCAGGCGAGTCGCCGGACGCAGGGAGTGGGGATCAAGAGTCATGTGGAGGGCCCTACCAAGAGAAGGCCCGACCGTTGAGCAGCTTCGGCCCGGATTCCGAGGGCCGATCGCTGGCCTCTTTAGCGCGCTTCTTTTACCTCGCCGCAATCCGGCCGGACAAATCACGAGGGCCGGCACCGCCAGCGGTGGGCAGCTATAGGGGTAGGCCCGACGCATCGTCAAGATGCGCTGCCGCCGCCGTTCGCTTCCAATAGGAATGTCCCTTTTGGCCGTGAGGCCGGGGTGCCAGATGGCCGGAGGATTGTCGGCAAGCGCCACCTGCGATCGGCGCGAACGTTGGGTGACGCCGGAAGGGCGCACGACCCTGGCACCGTTGCTGCGGGGAGTCGCCGGCCATTTCGGTCCGGAACAGCGCCGTTTCGTTCCGATACAATACCATCAGGGCCAGTCGGCGATGTCCCGATTGCTCGCTTTCTATCGCAGAGCCTGCTGCGCGCGAAACTCCCGGCCCACGATTTTGTCCCTCTCACGGCATCTTTCATCCGACTGGTCCGCCGGGAACGGGAAGGCGGGTGTCTGTGGCATGTCCGGCGACCGCACGTTATGATCGGCGACGCCCCGCTTGCCACCCTAACCGGACCGGAACACCCGCGATGAATGCGCCCGTCTCCCTGTCATGCCCCTGCGGCAGCGGATTGCGTTCGGCGCGTTGTTGCAGCCTGGACGCATCCTCCCTGCCGCCTCCGGAATCCACCCGCCATCTGGTGCCGTTGGTCGAGCGTGCGGTTCAGGCCCACCGCCAGGGGGCCAACGACACCGCCGAACGTCTCTGCCTGGACGTGTTGGAGATGGCGCCGGACCGGCCGGGCGCGTTGCTGGTCCTGTACCAAATCCGCAAGGACCAGGGGAAGCACGCCGCGGCGGAGGCCCTGATCCGTCGCGTCGTCCTGTTCGACCCCAACAATTTCCTCGCCACCAACGAACTGGCGCTGCTGCTGATGGCCAAGGGGGCGTTGGCGGAAGCCGAAATCCATGCCCGCAACGCCGTGCGGATCGCGCCGGAAAATCCACAGGCCCACAACCTGATGGGCATGATCATGACGGAAGCCCAAAGGCCGCAGATCGGGGAGTTCCATTATCGGCGCGTGCTGGAACTGGCTGGCAACCGCGATCCGATCCTGCTGGCGAATCTGGCCTGGTGCCTGAAGAACCAGGGCCGCATGGAGGAGGGGCGCGCTCTGTATCGCGAATCGGTCGCCGCCGCGCCCGGCATCAGGCAGACCTTGCTGGGTTGGGCTCGTCTGGAGGAAGCCGATCGGAAATTCGACGCGGCCGCCGAGATTCTGGATCAGATGGACAAGCAATGGCCCGACGATCCGGGCGTGCTGCTAAGCCGAGCGGTGCTGCTGGGGCGGATGAAGGGGTATGATGAGGCGCTGGCGGTTCTGGATCGAATCGCGGCTTTGACCAGCGACGGACGGTTGGGTCCCACCGAATTGTCCGAAAAAGGCCGATTGCTGGACCAGATGGGCCGCTATGACGATGCGTTCGAAGCCTTCCTGGAAGGCAAGCGGCTGGCCCGCGAATTGAGCGGCAACCAATACCAGGATTTTGCCGCCGACACGCTGATACAGCGTCTGCGTGGCTTCTTTACCGCCGGGCGGTTGCGGACCCTGCCGCGCGCCCGGGTCCGCTCCGACGTGGCGCAGCCGATTTTAGTGCTGGGCTTCCCTCGTTCCGGCACCACATTGGTGGAGCAGACTCTATCAGCCCATTCGCGGATCGTTGCGGGCGACGAATTGCCGCTGATCCACGACATCACCAGCATCATGCCCAGGATGTTGAACAGCCCGCTGGTTTATCCGGAGGCGCTGGCCGAACTGTGGATGGGCGATCAGCGGGACGGGCTGGACAATCTGCGCGATTACTACCTGCAGAAAGTCGGCCAGATGGGAATCCTGGAACCGGGCGCTGCCTGGTTCACCGACAAGATGCCATTGAATGAGATGCAGCTCGGCCTGATCGCCCTGTTGTTCCCGGAAGCGCCGCTGATCCATGTGATACGGCACCCGCTGGACGTCATGGTCTCGGCGATTTCCAATCATTTCACGCACGGGTTTTTCTGTTCCAGCGCCCTGGAAACCGCGGCCTTGCATTATGTGCGGGTGATGGATCTGGTGCAGCATTACCGGTCCGAAATGGCCCTGCGCTATTTGCCGATTCGGTATGAAGACATGATCGAAGACCAGGAAGCCACGGTGCGCTCGATGTTGGACTTCATTGGCGAAGACTTCGAAGCGCGTTGCCTGCAATTCCACGAGAACCAACGCTATGCCCGTACCGCCAGTTACGCGCAGGTGACCGAGAAGCTGTATGACCGGTCTCGGTTCCGCTATCGCCATTATCGCCGACATCTGGAACCGGTCATCCCGATTTTGCAACCGGTGATCGAACGCCTCGGCTACACGGTCGACTGATCGATGGAGGAAATTCCGCCGCCGGCCGCCGCGATCGGGGCGATGGTGCCGGTTCCGTTGACCGAGTTGTTCACCATCGCGGCCGAATATGAGCGGGCCGGGGGGTTGGAGCAGGCCGATCGGCTGCTGGAGCGGATGCTGGAAGCGTCTCCGCGCCAGGCCGACACGCTGCACCTTGCCGGGATCGTTTCATTCCGGCTTGGTCGTCACGAAAAATCGCTGCGGCAGATGCAGGAGGCGATTGAATACGGTGTCGATACGGCGCTGTATTTGCGCAATATCTGCGAAGTCTATCGCAGTCTGGGGCGCCTGGACGAAGCGTTGGCGACGGCTCGCCGAGCGGTGGAACTGTCGCCCAGCGATCCGTTATGCTTGCACAATATTGCGATCATTCATTATGAGCGGCTGGAGATTGAAGAAAGCATCGCATGCGCCGAACGGGCGCTGATGATGAATCCAGGGCTGGCGGGGGCGCATTTCGAACTGGCCGAAGCTTTGTTGCTGAAAGGCGACTGGGCGAGGGGTTGGGACGAATACGAGTGGCGCTTTCAGATCTCGGGCGCCGCGCCCTTGATGCCGCCGACCGATAAGCCTCAGTGGGACGGAACGCCGTTTTCCGACGCGACGCTGTTGCTGATCGCCGATCAGGGGTTTGGCGACGTGATCCAGTTCGGGCGGTATATCCCGTGGGCGGCCGAACGCTGCCCGGATATCGTGGTGGCGTGCCCGTCGGAGATGGAGCCGGTGCTGCGGCAACTGCATCCAGGGCTGAGGATGTTCCAGAACTGGCAACTCTGTCCGCCTTATCGGGCTTACGCCGCACTGTCCGGCCTGCCGCGGTTGCATGGGACGCGGGTGGACAATGTCCCGGTCCAAGGCCCCTATCTGCGCGCCGATCCGGCGAGGGTCGCGGTCTGGCGGGATCGTCTGGACAGTCTGTCGCCACGTTCCTATCGACGGGTTGGGATCGTCTGGGCGGGACGTCCGACGCATAACAACGACCGGCGGCGTTCCACCACCTTGGCGTCGTTTGCGCCGATCGCCGCCTTGCCTCGCACCGCACTGGTGTCGTTGCAGAAGGGGCCCTCGACGGACCAGGCTGGGCGGTATTTCGGGCGAGCACCTTTGATCAATGTCGGGGCCGAAATCCAGGACTACGACGACACCATGGCGCTTCTGGCGTGCCTGGACGTTGTGGTCACCGTCGATACGTCCGTCGGACATCTGGCGGCGGCGATGGGCGTGCCGGCCTGGATCATGCTGGCCACGGCACCTGACTGGCGCTGGCTGCTGACGCGTGACGACTCGCCCTGGTATCCCAGCGTCCGCCTGTTCCGCCAATCGCAGGCGCGACAGTGGGGTGATGTGATGCTGCGGGTCGCGGATGCGCTGCGGGAGCGGTTTGCGGGTTCAGCCGGCCCCCTGGCCTGATCCTTCACGGCCTTTGCAAAACCGGCTGCCTGCCCCAACATCAGTCCCATGATCCCATTCGCGGACCTGCTGGAACGTCTGGTCTTCACGCCATCCCGCAACGCCAAGATCGCGCTGCTGCACCGCTATTTCGCGACTCAGCCCGACCCGGACCGAGGCATCGGTCTGGCCGCCATCACGGGCGCGCTGACCTTCACCGCGGCCAAACCGGGCCTGATCCGGGACCTCGCCGCTTCCCGGACCGATCCGGTGCTGTTCGGCTGGTCCTACGACTATGTCGGCGATCTGGCGGAAACCGTCGCGCTGATGTGGCCTGCCAGCCGCACGGATGCCATCCCGCCCCGCCTCGCGGACGTGGTCCAAGCGCTGGAGACCGCGCCGAAAAAAGCGCTGCCCGGATTGGTCGCCGGCTGGCTGGACGCCTCCGATCCATCGACGCGATTGGCGTTGCTCAAATTGATCACCGGCGGGCTGCGGGTGGGGGTGTCGTCGCGGCTTGCCAAGATCGCGTTGGCGGAGCTGGGGAAATCCCATGGTCAGCCAGTCACGGCGGACGATGTGGAGGAGGTCTGGCACAGTCTCGCCCCCCCGTATCTGGAGCTGTTCGGCTGGCTACAAGGCATCACACCTCGACCGGACCCGGCCGATGCGCCGGTGTTCCGCCCGCCGATGCTGGCGCACCCGCTGGAAGACGCCGACCTGACCGCTCTGCGCCCCGAAGACTGGCGGGCGGAGTGGAAATGGGACGGCATTCGCGTGCAACTGGTCGCGACCAAGGGCGGCAAACGGCTGTATTCCCGTGGGGCAGAGGACATATCCGCGGCGTTCCCGGAAATCTTGGAAGCCATGGACTTCCATGCCGTGCTGGATGGGGAACTTCTGGTCATCCGCGACGGGATGGTCGCGCCGTTCGCCGATTTGCAGCAACGCCTGAACCGCAAATCCGTCACCCCGGCGCTGTTGCGGCAGCATCCGGTGGCCGTGCGGCTATACGACCTGCTGTTCGACGGGGCGGAGGACCTTCGATCACTGCCCTTCGACACTAGGCGCTGTCGGCTGGAAGCCTGGCTCGCCCACCATCGTCCGGCGAAGATGGACCTGTCCGCGTTGATCGACTTCGCCTCGCTGGAGGAATTGCAGGCGTTGCGAGACGGTGCCCGCGCCGCCGCCATCGAGGGGCTGATGCTCAAACGTGCCGACAGTGCCTATCTGGCGGGGCGCGTGAAAGGTCAGTGGTGGAAGTGGAAGCGCGACCCGCTGACCGTGGATGCGGTGCTGATGTATGCCCAAAGGGGACACGGCAAGCGCAGTTCGTTCTATTCCGACTTTACCTTTGGCGTCTGGCGAGACCAGGACCTCGTGCCGGTGGGAAAGGCGTATTTTGGGTTCACCGACCAGGAGTTGGCGTTCCTCGACCGCTGGGTGCGCGACCACACCACCGCTCGCTTCGGACCGGTGCGGGAGGTGGAGAAGGGCCTGGTGCTGGAGGTCGCATTCGATGGCGTGCAGTTTTCCACCCGGCACAAATCGGGGGTGGCGTTGCGGTTCCCTCGCATCGCGCGCATCCGCACCGACAAACCGGCGGCGGAGGCGGATCGGCTCGAAACGCTGCTGGCTCTGATCGAAAGCGACCGTTCGGCGAACAAGGCGGTTTGACCCGCGGCGTCATCGCTCCATAGTGCCGCCACGAGAACCGGGGAGGTTACGATGGCATTGGTTACCAGCACCACGAAACGACGCCTGCAAGCCGGCCAGATGGCGCTGGGCTTCGGCGTGCACCATATGCGCACGGTCGCCGCACCGGTTCTGGCCGCCGCCACCGGGCACGACTGGTTGTTCATCGACACTGAGCATGGCGCGTTTTCCGTCCAGGAAACCACGCAGTTGTGCATCGCGGCGCTGCCGACCGGCGTCACGCCTATCGTGCGGGTCTGTGCCGGTGCGATCGACGAAGCGACCCGGGCGCTCGACAACGGGGCGCTTGGCATTGTGGTGCCGCATGTCGATACCGCGAAGCAGGCCCGCCGCATCGCCGAGGCATTCCGCTATCCGCCTGACGGCCATCGCAGTTGGGGCGGCCCTCCGGCTGTTTACGGGTATCGTCCGCCGTCCACTATGGAGGCGCAGAAGGCGATCAACGCCGAAATCCTGACCATCGTGATGCTGGAAAGCCCGGAAGCGATCGAGAACGCCGATGATATTGCCGCGGTTGATGGCGTGGACGTGCTGTTCATCGGCACCTCCGACCTGACGGCCGAACTGGGCATTTCGGGACAGATGGGCCACCCCAAGGTGATCGAGGCCTATCGTTCGGTCGGCGAAGCCTGCCTGAAGCATGGCAAGGTGCTGGGGATGGGCGGCGTCTACGATGAGGAAAACGCATCCCGTTATGTCGGGATGGGCGCGCGTTTCATCCTGACCGGGTCGGATCACAGCTACATGATGGCTGGGGCGGGCCAGCGGGAGAGTTTCTTCAACAACCTCTCCTCGGCGCCGATGGCGGTGTCCTCCGACGCAGGCAAGAAGTCTGGCAAGAAAAAGAAAGCCGGCTGACCGCCTGGCCATCGCAGGCCGGCCGGTGGTTCGGACTTGCGGTGGCGCGCTGCTCCCATGACGCATCGAACAGGGTAAATCCGACCGATGATCAAGAAAACCACGATGCACCGGCAACTGATCGAGGCCGAGGAAATCCTGATCCAACCCGGTGTCTATGATGGATTTTCGGCCCGTCTGATCCAACAGATGGGCTTCAAATCCGGCAGTATTTCCGGGGCCGGGCTATCGGAGACGACGCTTGGATGGGCCGATGTCGGAATCCTGAGCTACGAGGCCAATGTGTCTCGGTCCCGCGCCATTGCCGCCTGCGTGGACATCCCGCTCAGCGCCGACGCCGATACCGGTTATGGCAACGCGATCAACGTGTTCTTCACCGTGCGCGGGTTCGAGGCGGCTGGTGTCGACGGGATCATGCTGGAGGACCAGGTGTCCCCCAAGCGCTGCGGCCATATGGACGGCAAGGAGGTCATCTCGGCCGAGGAGGGGGTGGAGAAGATCCGCGCCGCCGTCGAAGCCCGCCGCGATCCCGACTTCATCATCAAGGCCCGCACCGACTCGACGGCAACGCATGGGGTGAAGGAAGCCATCCGGCGGCTGAACCTGTATGCCGAGGCCGGCGCCGATCTGCTGTTTGCCGATGCTTTGCTGACGCGGGAGGATATCGCTCTGGTCGCGCGGGAGGTCACCAAACCCATGTCGGTAAACATGGGCTTCGGCATCCGGTCCCGCCCGACCACGCCGCTGCTATGCGCGCGGGAATTGCAGGATCTGGGCGTTGCGGTTGCGTCGTATCCTCGGCTGGTGACGGGGGCGGCGATCATGGGGATGCGCAACGCTTTGTCGGTCCTGAAGCAATCGGTCCAGGAAGGGCGGGTGATCGAGCGTCCCGACCTGGCGGTGTCCTTCCAGGAAATCAACGATCTGATGGGCCTGGGCACCATCCGGGAGATGGAGCAGCGGTTCCTGACGCCGGCCCAATTGGATGCGAAATACGGGGGCAAGGCGCCGTCGGAGCACTGATATACCGCGACTCTGAGAGATTCTGCCCAGGGGGAGAGCTTTAGAGCCCGGCTTTGTTCCGGCTCGCATGCTGGCATGAGTGGACGGGTTCTCTCCCCTGGGGGCGCGCGCATCTTCTCCGGATGATGCGCCACCAAACCGGCCGGTGGACGCGGACCAGTGGCCCGTGTCGTCGATCATGTCGGGTTATACGAACGGCCTTGCATTGACCGATCGCGTCTCCTCACCGTCATTGCCGGACTTGACCCGGCAACCCGCGCTTCAACGGGGGGAGCGGGTTGCCGGGTCAAGCCCGGCAATGACGGTGAGGGGGCGCTCTCGGTCAATACAGGGCCGGCGGCATAACCCAACACTCAACGACATGGGCCACCACCCACCACCTTGCCACGCAGCCTTACCAGCCGTTCACGCGGCTCCAGACCGCGACAATCTCGTCTTCTTCTCCATCGACCACGAAGTAACGGTCATGCGCCGCGGCCGTCATGCAGGTGTGGTTCGGCAGGATGCGCAGCCGGCCGCCGATTGGCAGATCGATCGGCCGGTTGGGGTCCATCTCGATGACGCCGTGTTCCTGATAGGCGCGCCGCACGATCGCATCGCCATAGCTGCGCCGTCCGGCCAGATCGACCGCCAGTCCGAAGCCGTAATCCTTGGGAGCGCTTTCGGTACTCCGGTCCTTCGACAACGCCAATCCACCCGCATCGACCAGCAAGCGGCTCGGCCGACGGCCAATGACGCTGGTCAGAACGCTCATCGCGATGCCGTCCAAGCCATGGGTTTGGATTTCCGCCTGGAAGAGATCGCCGAACATGAACACACCGGGGCGCATTTCGGTGATCCCGGTCAGGTTCTCCGCATGACGAGCGGTGGGGGAACTGCCGGCCGATACGATGGAGATAGGGTGGCCGGCTTCCCTCAGGCGTGCGGCGGCGTGGGTCGCCGCATAGCGTTCGGCTTCGGCGATGGCCGCGATCTCACTGACACTGCGCCCGGAGTAGGAATGGCCCGCATGGGTCATGACGCCGCTCAGCAACGGCCCCAAGCGACTGGCGATTTCCAGCAACGCGTCGTCGTTCGGGGAGATGCCCCCCCGCTGTTCCCCGGAATCGATTTCAATCAGGACCCGAGGCGGCAAGGCATGGGCCGCAATGGCAGAGGCGACGTCAGCATCATCGGTCACCACGATGATCCGGGCGCCGGAACCGTTCAGCTTGGCCACCTGGTCCAGCTTTTGCGGCGTGATCCCCACGGCGTAGAGGATATCGGTCAGCCCATGCGCCGAGAAATACTCCGCCTCGGCCAGGGTGGACACGGTGATGCCGCCGGGCTGGCCCTGGATCGCCAGGCGCGCGACCTCGATCGACTTGGCGGTCTTCATGTGCGGGCGCATCGGCACGCCCAGCCGCGACAGGTTTCCTGCCATGCCACGCAGGTTGCGGGCCAGGATCGCGCGGTCCAGCACCAGACACGGGGTGGGCAGATCGGCGAGCTTCATGTCGGCGGTGTCCATTGTGCGGAGTCATCGATGGGCAGGACCGGGCGTGGCATATGGCGCCACGGGAAGCGGGACAGGATCGGGCTGGTCAGGCCGGGGGCATCGACCTCGACCACATCCTGGTGGCGGAAGAACTCATCGAAACCACCGCGGAAATGGCCGCGCGATTTCACCACGACAACCCGCGCGGCGCCGATATCCAGGCCGAACGCTTCAAAGAACATCGGGTCGGCGCATTGGAAGCGGTTGCTGATCACCACGACCGTCAGTCCGCCAATCGTCAGCGCCGCGGATTTTCCGGGGTCCAGCGTGTTGTTGGCATAGATGCCCCGCCGGCCGGTCATCGGCTGGTCGCGTAGGCTTCGCACGGTGGCGGTGACCGCGAAAGGTTTGGAGAACTCGTCGTCCAGATCGCGGTTGAAGCGGGCCTCGAACGTCGCGCCCTGCCCGAGGCGGTGGGCTTCCTCGGCCAGAGTGGGATCGTGGATCACGCCCACCAGAGCACCGCGGACATTGGCGGCGTGGAAGGCTTGCAGGATCCACATCGTGTTGCCTCGGCCGCCGCCACCGGGATTGTCGGCCACATCCGCAAAGGCCAGCGCGTGCAGGCTGGGATCTTCGGTCGCCTTGGCGCGTCGGACGGCTTCGTCCAGGGACGTCAGGGACGGGCGGAAGCGATCCCGTCTGGCCCAGCCGGCCTCAGCGATTTCTCGCGCCAACCCGTTGGCGGCCTCAGCATCGGTGGCGGTCACGACCACGGTCAGGCCGTTGAACGGCGTGTCGGCATAGGCGAACCCACCCATCACCGACACGTTCAGCACACGCCCATCGTACGGCGCTTCTCGCTTCCGGCGCTGACCCATGTCGATCAGTTCGCCATAGGGTCGGTTCGGCGCGTCCGGACCGGTCAATTGCGTGACCGTCGGCGGCACGATCGGCAGGCGGATGCGGGCCAGATGGGTCTTCGTCCCCGCCAGCAGGCGACGCAGGATTTGCGCCGATTCCGCGCCGCGTTCGCGCATATCCAGATGCGGGTTGGTGCGGTAGCCGACAAAGGCGTTCAGCAGGTCGACATCCGCCTCCGACACATTCGCGTGCAGATCGTAGCTGGCGACAACCGGCACGGCATTCCCGACGACCCGTCGGACCAGGGCGAGCATGGTGCCTTCCGGATCATGGTCATCGGTCGCGAGGCCGGCGCCATGCAGCACGCAATAGACGCCGTCGATCGGGCCAGCCGATCGCAGGTCGGCTTCCCACCGTTGCAGCAGCCGGTTGAAGAACGCCTGCTCCACCGGGCCGTTCGGTTCGGCCATGGCCAGCAGCGAGGGCAACGGTTCCCAGGCACCGGCCGCATCCATGTCGGCGACGAAACCCGGCAGCTCCCCCAGCATGCCTGGAGCGGGTGAACGCGCGTCGTCCAGCATCGCCTGGCCGCCGATCAGGGTGCGTTCGACGAAATGCGCCTCGGTGGCGACCGGGGCGAAGCGGTTGCATTCGATGGAAAAGCCCAGAAGGGCGATGCGCGGTCCGGTCACAATGTGATCCCCAGCAGTTCGGCAATGCGAGGCGTGGCTTTCAGGCCACTGCCGGTCAATACCAGGACCGTGGTCTGACCCGCGGTGATGGTGCCGCTTTCCACCAGCTTCGCCAGCGCGGCGGCAACCTGGGCCGACGTCGGCTCCACATAGATCCCGATCCGCGCCAGATCCATCATCGCGGCCGCGATTTCCTGTTCCGACACCATCACAGCGCCGCCGCCCGTCCCTCTCAACGTGCCGAGCACCTCGGGGAGACGGATGGGTTGGGCGATGGCGGTACCCTCGGCGATCGTGGGGGCAATCGTGGTGTGGACCGGTGCGTCCGTGCCAGCCAGGAAGGACGCCGCAATGGGCCCGCAATTGGCGGGCTGCACCGCGAAGATGCGAGGCATCCGGTCGGTTTCGCCGGCTCGCATCAGCTCGGAAAAGCCGATCTCGCAGCCCAGCACGTTCGATCCGGCACCACAGGGGGTGATGATGTTGTCGGGCACCTGAAAGCCCAGGTCCTCCCAGAGCTCATAGGCCAGCGTCTTGGTGCCATGCAGGAAGAACGGGTGCCAGTTGTGGCTCGCATAGAAAATCTCGCTTGACCGGGCGACGGCCGCGTCCGACGTGGCCTGCCGAGAGCCGGGGATCAGCTCGACCGAGGCGCCATGCGCCCGCATCTGCACGGTCTTGGCGGGGCTGGTCGAGTCGGGCGCCATGATCGTGGCCCTCATCCCGCCCGCCGCCGCATAGGCCGAGACGGCGGCGCCACCATTGCCGGAACTGTCTTCCAGCACGTCGCGGATGCCCTGCGCCCGCAACAGCGACAGCATGACGCTGGCCCCCCGGTCCTTGAAGCTGCCGGTCGGCATGAACCATTCGCATTTCAGCAGGACCTTCACCCCGGCAACCATGCGGGGGATCAGCGGCGTGCACCCCTCCCCCATCGTGATCGGCGCGTCCGTCTGCATCGGAAACGCCGCCCGATATCGCCACAGACCGCGGGTGGAGCGGTCGATCCGGTCACGGGTCAAACCCGGCAAGGGAGTCAACAGCAGAGGAGCGAGATCCGGGCCGCACCAGCGCGGTTGGTCGAGCGGAAACGTCTGGCCGTTCCGTGGATTAAGATAGGCGGCTGTCATGATACCGGTCCGGGTGCAAAGGGAGCTCGCACAATGGAGTGTGCACACGGGCCGAACCGGACCTCAAGAGCCTACGGCATGCGCACATCTCGGAATGGGGCGCCGGATCGAGCCCTGCAATCACGGTGAGGCGTGTACTCGATCGCACAACTTCGGCTCACACCCCGAAAGCTGTCCCGCAACGGATCAGTCCGCTTGCGACGAAATGCCCCAGGGTGGGACGAAGGTTTCCTCGCTCACCCGATCGCGAGATGAATCTCTGGCCCGATTCCCCTGTCCGGACATCGTTTTCGCGCGACCCTGCGATCCACACCGCCCCGATTGCCGGCAACCCTTCCCGAGAGTAGCTTCCGCCCCAACACCCGGAGGGAGTTCCAACCCGTGCTCAAGCTCGGCTACAAGGCATCCGCTGAACAGTTCGCCCCCAAACCGCTCCTGGACTTCTCGGTCCTGGCGGAACAATGCGGCTTTGATTCGGTTTTCATCAGCGACCACTTCCAACCCTGGAAACACACCGACGGCCACGCGCCGTCCGCGTTGGCCTGGATGGGCGCGTTGGGCGCCAGCACGTCACGCATCGTGATGGGCACGTCGGTGCTTACGCCAACCTTCCGCTACCACCCGTCGGTCGTGGCGCAGGTCTTCGGCACCTTGGGCTCGATGTTCCCCAACCGCGTCGTCCTCGGCGTCGGCACCGGCGAAGGCCTGAACGAGGTCCCCTCCACCGGCATGAAATGGCCGGAAATGAAGGAGCGGTTCGCCCGCATGCGCGAAGCGCTGACCCTGATCCGCCGCCTGTGGACGGAAGAGCGCCTCAGCTTCGAAGGCGAATACTACCGCACCGAGAACGCCACGATCTACGACCGCCCGGAAACCCCGGTGCCGATCTATGTGGCCGGCGCCGGACCGCAGGTCGCCAAATACGCCGGCCGCTCCGCCGACGGGTTCATCTGCACCAGCGGCAAGGCATGGGACCTCTACAACAAGACCCTGCTGCCGAACGTCGAGGAAGGCCTGAAGCTGTCCAGCAAGCCGAAGCCCGATTACGACCGCATGATCGAGATGAAGGTCTCGTTCGACACCGACAAGGACCGCGCGTTGCAGGACACGCGCCTCTGGGCCGCCCTTGCGCTGAGCGCGGAAGAGAAGATGTCGGTGGAAGACCCGGCGGAAATGGAACGCCTGGCCGATGCGCTTCCGGTGGAACGCGCTGCCAGCCGCTGGATCGTCTCCAACGACCCGGATGAGCATATCGAGCGGATCAAGCCCTATATCGACATGGGGTTCCGCCATCTGGTGTTCCACGCCCCGGGCCTCGACCAGGCGCGCTTCCTGAAACTGTATGGGGAGCAGGTGCTGCCCAAGCTTCGCCAGCGCTTCGGGTGACATGACGTCGCGCCTGGAGATTTTCGCGATCCCGAACCTGCCGATGGTTCAGACCGGCGACGACCTCGCCGGTCTGATCCAATCGGGCCTCGCGCATATGGGACAAGAGCTGCGGGATCGCGACGTGGTCGTGCTCGCGCAGAAGATCGTGTCCAAGGCCGAGGGCAGGACCGTCGATCTGGCCACCGTGGTGCCATCGGCGGAAGCCGAACGGCTGGGGGCGGAAGTGGGCAAGGACCCGCGGGTGGTGGAGGTCATTCTGTCGGATTCGGTGCGTGTGGTGCGCAGCCGCCCGAACCTGATGATCATGCAGCACCGGCTGGGTTTCGTGATGGCCAACGCCGGCGTGGACCAGTCCAACGTGGCGCCGACCGATGGGGTGCAGCGCGCCCTGCTGCTGCCGCTCGATCCGGATGGGTCGGCCGAAGTGCTGCGCGCGCGCCTGGCCGATCATTACGGCGCCCGGATCGCGGTGGTGATCAGCGACAGTTTCGGCCGTCCGTGGCGACGTGGGACCGCCGGGGTGGCGATCGGCGCCGCTGGTTTGCCCTCGGTGATCGATCTGCGCGGTCAGCCGGACCTGTTCGGCCGCACGCTTGAAGTCAGCATCATCGGGTTCGCCGATGAGGTCGCGGCGGCGGCGTCTCTGCTGCAAGGCCAGGCGGCGGAAGGCCAACCGGTCGTCGTCGTGCGTGGTCTGGCCTGGACCGCGCCGGATGCGCCGATATCCGAAGTCGTCCGCCCGCCCGAGGAGGATCTGTTCCAGTGATCATTGCCCTGTCCGGTGGGGTCGGCGGCGCCAAACTCGCCCTCGGCTTGTCCCGCATCCTGCCGGCCGAGGACCTGCTGGTCGTGGTCAACACCGGCGACGATTTTGAGCATCTGGGGCTGTCGATTTCGCCCGATATCGACACCGTCACCTACACCCTGGCCGGGCTGGCGAACCGCGAACTGGGCTGGGGTCGGCATGACGAGACCTGGTCGTTCATGGAGACGATGGAAAGCCTGGGTGGGGAGACCTGGTTTCGCCTGGGCGACCGCGACGTGGCGCTGCATGTGGAGCGCACCAAGCGGCTGCGGCGTGGCGAGAGCCTGTCCGCGGTGACCTCCGATCTGGCGTCTCGGCTGGGCGTGAAACAGCGCATCCTGCCGATGACGGACGATCCAGTGCGGACCCGGCTGCTGACCGACGATGGCTGGATCGATTTCCAGGACTATTTCGTCAATCGCAAATGCGAGCCGGTGGTGCGCGAACTGCAATTCCACGGCGCCGAGACCGCGCGTGCCCACCCCGATTTCATGGCGGCGCTAGCGTCTCCGGCGTTGCAGGCCGTGGTGATCTGTCCGTCCAACCCGTTCATCAGCGTGGAGCCGATCCTGGCGATCCCCGGTGTGCGGGACGCGCTGGCGCATTGTTCGGCGCCGGTGATCGCGGTGTCGCCCATTATCGCCGGCCGCGCGGTGAAGGGGCCGACGGCGAAGATGATGACGGAGCTTGGATTGGATCCCACCGCGGGCACCGTCGCGCATCGCTACAGCGACCTGTTGGATGGCTATGTCATCGACAACGCCGACATGTCGGAAGTCGTGTCGATCGATGCGCGCGTGACCTTGGCGCAGACCCTGATGACGACGATGGAAGACCGGGAAGCCCTGGCTCGCACCGTCCTGGATGCGGCCGCCGTGCTGCGCCGCCGCAAGTGATCGACGTCTGGGCCGCGGTGCCGGTGAAGGAATTCACCGGTGCGAAACAACGTCTGTCCGGCGCCCTATCGCCCGCTCAGCGCGAGGTTCTGGCCGCGACGATGCTGGAAGATGTGCTGTCCGCCCTGGCCGGTGCCACGCGCCTGGCAGGGATCCTGGTCAACACATTGGACCCTCGCGCGGCCGAACTGGCACGCAAATACGGCGCCCAGATCACGACGGAGGACGCGCGAGGCGGCCATACCGGCGCCGTGATGGGGATGGCCAAGGTGTTGCTCGCCCAGGGGAAAGGCGCGCTGCTGACCTTGCCTGGCGACATCCCAGGGGTGACCTCGGCGGAGGTCGATACGGTCGTGTCATCCTGCCTTGCGGCGCCGTCCTTTACGATCGTCCCGGCGCATGATGAGCTTGGGTCGAACGCGGTGTTGTGCGCTCCGCCCGCGGTGATCCCGTTGCGATTCGGCGATGACAGTTTCTTTCCGCATCTGGCCACGGCGCGGGCGCTTGGGATCGAGCCGACCGTGGTCCGCCAACGCGGCATCAGCATGGACATCGATCACGCGGCGGATCTGCGGATGTTCCTGCGCGCCGGCGACATGGGGCGGACCCGGACCTGGGCGTTGTTGGATAGGTTCGGGCTGTAATACCAACTGGCCAAAAGATTGACCCATGCACAGCCCTTTACCGTCATTGCCGGGCTTGACCGGGCAACCCGCTCCCTACCGTCGAAGCGTGGGTTGCCGGGTCAAGCCCGGCAATGACGATGAGGGGACGCTATAGGTTAATCTTTCGTAACTGCCCAGGTAGGCCCAGCGAATGAGGTCTGTGGACGTGTTGGTACCGAAAATGCCCGATCAATGGCCCTCAGCGTGCCCACAGACCTCATTCGCAGTGCCTACCTGGGCACGCCAGCGGGGTACCTGGGCTGTTACAATCTTTCGGCCGGTTGGTATAAGGCCCGGCTTCGACCGGAGGATCATACCAGCCGGCGGAACCATGACCGATGCACCGGTCAACGGTTAGGGCGGTCGGTATCAGTCCTCGGACTTCCTGGGTTCCCGGCTGCCTTCGGCGGCACGTCGCTTGCGGGCGGCGGCGGCATATTGGCCGCGCGGGCGGACTTCCTGGACATGCGGGCGGACGACCGTATCGTAATAGGCGTCCCAGTCCTCCGGCGTGAGCTGCTCCAGATTGGGCACGGTTTCGTAGTTGTTGAGGGTGGCTTCCTCGTAGGCATGGCGCGGGATGGGCTGCACCTGGACCAACGGGTAATCCGCACGGAAATCGATCGGGACATCGGTTTTGGTCAAGCGGATATTGGTGATCAGCGGCCCGAACCAGCGATCCGATTCGACGATTCCTTCGAAATGCTCATAGCCGCCGGGGCGGGGCAGATTGGCCGGCGCGCGCACCAGCAGGCTCCAACCTGGGGCGGTGCGGACGACGAATCCGGTCCAGAGCTGGATCAGCCCGGATTCCTGCAAGGCGCCCAGGAACGGTGGCGAGTAGTCCTTGATTTCGTCCGGCGCAACGGACTCGAAGTGCTGGCGGAAATTGGGGAACTGCACGGATTTGAGGGGGAACCATTCGCCCACGCCCTCATACGTCCACATGATGTCGTGCCCGTCCCATTGGACCGAGAAACTGATGGGCGGAAACATGTAATAGCCGAAACCGGAGGCGGAGGTCGCGGGCTCGCAATAGCGGAAGGCCCGGGTTGGCAGGGAGCCACCGGCGGACCGATCGGCGCGCTGGGGCAGGCGCGCGGACGGGACCATGCGATGGAAGCTGATGAGCTTCGGCTTGGGGGCGGCTTGGCCGGCTTCGTCGCGATTGTCGGGTGAACTCGTCACGGTGGTCCTGTCCCTGGAGTAGCAATAGATTTGGACCGAGCCTCGCGGCCCGGTCCAGCAGCCCGATCAATGATGCCAACCCGGTGTGACGGCTGGCGCGGGTCGGCTAGCGGCGGGTCGGCAAGGTCGGGGCGAACCCGCCGAGGCGAACCTTGCCAGTATCGGCGGTCGCGAGTGCCGGCGCAAACCCACCGAGGCGGACCTTACCAGCGTCAGCGGTCGCGAGGGTCGGGGCGAAACCACCCAGACGGACCTTGCCAGCGTCAGCGGTCGCGAGAGGCGGGGCGAAACCACCCAGACGGACCTTGCCAGCGTCAGCGGTCGCAAGCGTCGGGGCGAAACCACCCAGGCGGACCTTCCCAGCGTCAGCGGTCGCAAGCGTCGGGGCGAAACCACCCAGGCGAACCTTGCCAGCGTCAGCGGTCGCGAGCGTCGGGGCAAAACCACCCAGGCGCACCTTGCCGGCGTCAGCGGTCGTCAGTGTCGGGGCGAAACCACCCAGACGGACCTTCCCGGCATCGGCGGTCGCGAGCGTCGGGGCGAAACCACCCAGGCGAACCTTGCCGGCGTCAGCAGTTGCGAGCGTCGGAGCGAAACCACCCAGACG
>CALQHT020000088.1 GCA_943330455.2 Nitrosovibrio sp. Nv4
ACAACAGGTTCGGTACCCAAGTCTGGAAGACCTACAACGACATTGTCCGCGCCTGCGCCAGGGCTTGGAATTGGTTCGTCTCGGACCCGGCGAGGATCACCTCGATTGGTACCCGGGAATGGGTGATTCTTTAAGCGGGTTGGTATCAGTCAGTTCAACGCGCCGATGGCCATTCAACAACCCGCACCGTTTGCCGTGATGGCGCAGCCCTCGATGGCATTCCAACCGCTGGCGTTGTTCAACACCACCAGCATCGCGGGCTTCCGCGCCGGTGTGCAAACCGCTCGCCCTGTCTCCTCGCGCGATATCCGTGGCCAGCTCGCGTTGCCGGGCGCGGTGGAACGGACGGCAAGTGTCGCCGAACGCCTGAAACCGGCCCCGGCGGTGGAGGCCCATCAGGCGGCGTTGGCCGGAAAGCTTGCCGTGATCAACGCCATCGCCGGGTTGCTGGGCGATCCGCTCGCATCTTTGCGTCCCATGGGCATCGCGCTCGACGACCTGCCGGCGCCCGGGTTCGCGTTGAAGTCAGGCATCCCGACCCCGGCGCCGTCTCGCAAGTTGAACACGATTGGGGATGTGATCACCGATAGCCGCAAACCGACCGCCCAGCGCGACTACATCGACCAGGACCAGTTGTCCGAAGCCAATGCCAGCCACGAGGCCGACTATTTCCGCGCCGCCGTCGCCGCGATCGACAACACCATCGCCTTGATGCGCCTGGTGGAAGGCCGGGTCGATCTTTACGAACGCATGATCGACGACGCGCGCGAGACTCGCGGGCGCCTGATGGAATGGGTCGGCGCCGCCGATGCCCGCCTGCGCACCATCGGCATCGAAATCGAGGAAGCCCGCCACGACGTCGGCGTCGCCCTGGCGCTGCTGGCGGAA
Organism: Nitrosovibrio sp. Nv4; assembly: GCA_943330455.2. Lineage (GTDB taxonomy): Bacteria > Pseudomonadota > Alphaproteobacteria > Acetobacterales > Acetobacteraceae > Rhodopila. The sequence goes on from CALQHT020000088.1 coordinate 889, forward strand.
GAACAATCCCGCGTCGACGCACTGAACCTGAAACGCGCCGCTATCCTGAACGAGCACGCCAAGATGGTGGTGTTCCGCCGGCCGCGGCGCGCATTGCATGTGCGCGTGGTGCCGACCGCGCCCGCCAGTTCGGCGCTGATCGAATCGCCCGTCACCGTCTGCCTGCGAGACCACGACGACGTGCCGGAAGAAATCCGCGACTATGCCGGATTGTTCCGCGACGCGCCGGTTGCCTGGTTCCCGGCGGTCAAGGCGCGCATGGACCTGCTGGACCGGCTCGACGCGGCCCGCGCGGCGCTCCAGGCGGCGCGTCTGCGCGCGCAGATTGCCTGGCCGATTCTGACATTCGTGCCGACCGGGACGCAGCCGCGCATGCTGGCCGCGGTGCATGCCGCGATGGCCGCGCAACGATCCGTGTTCGACCGGCGGCGCATCATGGCCTCGCAGATGGATTTCAGCGTCATCCAGACCGCCGATCTGCTGGTGGCTCGTCGCGCCATCGTCGAAGCGGCGAGCATGGGAGATCTGATCGCCGGCGACCACAACCGGCCGGCGCTTGCCCGCCTGGCCGCGTCCGAGATCGAGAGCGTCGGCCAGATCGCCGGCTGCCTGCACGAAAGCTTCGGCGAGGTGCCGCCGATCATGCGCCTGGGATGGGCGGAAATCCTGTCCGAGTTCGATCGCCCGGCGCCCCTGGATCGGCTGTCCGGCCTGCCGGATTGGAGCACCTTGCCGCTGGAACAACGCCGCACGCAGCAGGGCTTCGTCGATTTCCTGTTCCGCCAGATCGACCGGAACATTCCGGACGCGGTTGCCGCTGTGAACGACCTGATCCGCGTCTGCCTGCTGATGGCCGCCCATGCGCCGGTCGATCGGGTCATTCCCGCGCGTCTGGTCGCGCCGACCCCGGCACGGATCGGCGTGAACCTGGACCTCGCGGTCGATATCCGGCTGGCCCGCGTGGGCATGACCGCGCTGATCCGCGGCGCCGACTCCCAGCCGATTGCCCATGCGGTGATCGAGGATCTGGGCGATGGCGTGGCCCGCGCCCGGATCACCCGCACGTTCCAGGCGGTGACCACGATCCAGACCACGGCGCGCGTCGATCTGACCCGTGTTTCGTTGAGGTGATCCGGATGGGCTGCGGTATTGGTGCAGTTTCGAGATGGGGTGCCGACCGAAGAAAATTCTCCCGCTCCCCTTGCGGGAGGGGGCCGGGGGGAGGGGAGATGCCCCGTAATCTTGCCCCGACACCCCTCCCCCCGCCCCCCTCCCGCAAGGGGAGCGGGAGAATTTTCTCCGACGCCAAACTGTGTGAGTACGGTAGCCCGATCGGATCGGTCTCGTGACCGTCGGCACAATATCCCGCCTCCATCTCCGCGTGCCCCCCGGCCGCTCGGCGTTCGCGCGCGCTCGGGTCGAGGACGCGTTGCGGCTGGCCGAACCGGACGACCGGCTGCTGGTGTTGCGCCGGCTGGACCTGGGGCGGTTGGAGGTGCGCGCGACATCAGAGTACTGGGCGTCTCGCGCGGCGGAGCGTGTGGGCGCGCAAAAGGCCCGGGCGGTGCATGGGACCGCGGCTGGTGCGGCATCGGCCGATGCCGTGTGGTTTCATTCGTTCGACGAAGCCCGGACCCTGCTGCTGACGGAGTTGATGGCCGAGAGGATGCCGGCAGCCTGGTTCTGGCGGCTGGCGGTGCCGACCTGGCATGGGGCACGATTGGTGGTGTGGCTGCCCGCGCTGGTGGCGGAGTCCGTTGCGCAACCGGTCATCGAGGCGTCACTGGCCCGCGCCATGGTCACTGTCGCCGCGAGCGGAGGCGGCGGGCTGGGATTTCTGGCCGCATCGCTGGCGGCTTGTCCGCGGCCTCGGGGCCACGATGTCCAACCCGTCGGGCCGCTGCCGCCGGTGGCGCGAGGGATGGCGGAACCCGCGAACCGAATGGTGACACCGGAGGTGCGCGCGCGTGCACACCGCATGCTGGTTCGGCTGGATACGCTGTCTCGCGCGGAGGTCTTGCGAATTCTGGCGGCGTTGCCCGCAAGCAGTCCCGCTCGGTTGTGGATCGCGCGTTTGGCGTTGATCGCCGTCGCGCCGGAACTGGCATCGCATGCCGCTTTGCTGGTTGCGACGACCGAGGCGTTGATCGATGTCGCGATGGCACTTGGCGAACCGGTGCGGCCGGGAAACGATTTGGCCCCGGCAAGTGTGCGACGCCCTACGGCGCACGACGATGCTTCCGACCTCGAACCGCAAGGCGCGACGCAACCGCCACAACGAGACGGGGTGGCGCATCATGCGGACATCCCCAACGTCGATACACCGCTGCCCCCGCTCGACACGCCCACTGCTGCGACGACGCCGACCGCACTAACGGCGCCCGTCCTGACCGAACCCGTCGTCACCACGGTCCAACCCGCGACCGAACGCCCTAGCGAAGCGGCGGGATTGTTCCTGCTGATCCGCCCCCTGGTCATGATGGGTTTCCTGGATTGGCTCGACGCGCACCCGGACCTGGCCGCGGATGGGTTCGGGCGGGCCTTGCTGCACGATGTGGCGACGCGCATGCGGATCGCGGAGACCGACCCGGTGTTCGCCGTCCTCGGCTGGGACACAAGCGGCATTCCCCAACCCCAGAACCGAGTGACGCCGGGAGAAAACTCTCCCCCTCCCCTTGTGGGCTTGGGCACCGAGACGGACCCCGCTCGGACACCCGGACACATCATCCCGAACCCGGCGTCCCTGACCGCATGGCGCGTCGGCCTGGATCGCTGGCTTCGGCGCACCGCCGGCCGCCGCCTGACCGACGTGGTGCGCCGCCCCGGCTGGCTGATCGACACCGGCGAGCATCTGTCCATCCGCTTCCGCATCGACGACGCCGACATCCGCCTTCGCCGGCGCGCCTTGGACATCGATCCGGGCTGGGTACCCTGGCTGGGTCGGGTCGTCCGTTACCACTATCGCGACGAGCCCCAGCGATGATTCGCACCAGTATTTACCCATCTCGGGATGAGAGACGAATTTTCCCGGAGCAGACACCGAACCTCTCCGTCATGGCCGGGCTTGACCCGGCCACCCGCCCCCGAGTTTGCACAAACGTCGACAAACATGGGTATCGTGGTCATTGGGCGGGTGGCCGGGTCGAGCCCGGCCATGACGGAGAGGGCGATGTCAGCGCCCCCAAGCAGCGCTCTAAGAAAATCCTTCCCGGTCTAAGGGCGGCCAACCAAACACACGAATGCTGTAGGCGATGACCGGCGAGGCGGACCTCCCCGCATTGGCGTTGTCGGCCCTTGGGGCGACCCTCGGCGCCACCCTTGGGACCGGATGGGGCGACACGATGGGGAGCGCCGGGCTGCCCGGTGCCCGCCCCAACCAGGGCTGGACCTTGTCCATGCTGCCCGCTTGCGTCGCGGCCCTGCGCGCGAAGCCCCCCGAATCCGATCGACGGCTGGTCGAAGTCGCGCAGGCGCTGGCCCTCGACGATGTCGAACTGCTGGCGACGTCCTTGTGTATTGCCGTTGACCGCGATGCCCATGCCGCTCGGGCATTGGCCGAGGCGCAGGCCCCGATCGGAGGCTCCCGTCCCCTGCTGGGATTTGTCGCCACCACCTTCGCCTCGATCGGCGCCAATGCGATTGCGTTGGGGTGCGGGCCGGCGGTTTCGTCCGGGTTGCTGCGCCTGGGCGACGAACCGGCGTCCCTGCCGGAACGCAGCCTGCATCTGCCGCTGCCGATCCTGGCCGAACTCACCGGGCGTAGCATGGCGCTTGACGACGCGCAGCCGCTGCAACCGCGCGCCGTCCCGCTGCCGCCATCCTCCATCGCCGAGGCCAGGCTGCGCGCGGGGATCATGCGCGAGCGCAAATCCGCGGGCCTGGTGCTGCGTTCGGCGGACACCAGCGACGCATTCGCCGCCGCCGCGCTGGTGGCCGATGCGCTGGGTCTGGGACTGGCGCGCATCCGAGGAGAGGTGCCACCCGGCCTCGCCCCCTGGCTGCTGGCCAGCCGCCGGATGCCGCTGTTCGCGCCCGGACTGGGACCGGGTCAGCGTTGGTCGCTGCCGCGCATGACGCACTATGACGGTCCATGGATGGTGGTCCTCGGCCTGGACGGCATGGTTGAGGCCGATGACGCACCCGACGATTGGACGCTGGAGGTCCCTGGGATCGAAGACCGGGTGCGCTTGTGGATGGAAGGCGGCGTATCCCGCCCGATCGCCCGCAAGGCGGCGGAGGGGTTCCGCCAGGGCGCCGGCCGCATCGCCGAAGTCGCCAGTCGAGCGCGCCTGAGTGCCGCCAGACGCAAGGCCGACAAACCTGTATGGGCGGATGTCACCGCCAGTGTGGCCTCGGGCGCCGGCAGCCTGGACGCCCTGGCGCGCCGCAGCCACGCGCGGGTGGAGGACGCATCCCTGGTCCTGCCGCCATCGTTGCGGGAGTCGCTCGATCGGCTGCTGGACCGCGCGCGGGTCCGTTGCACCTTGGCTGAAGGGCTTGGGCCAGCGATCGGCTCCCGCTACCGGCCCGGCGTGCGCGCGTTGCTGGTGGGCGAGTCCGGCACCGGCAAGACCCTGGCCGCGCATTGGCTCGCCACGATGCTCGGCCTGCCCTTGTATCGAGTCGATCTGGCCGCGCTGACCAGCAAGTTCATTGGCGAAACCGAAAAGAACCTCTCCGCCATCCTGGGCGCCGCCGAACACGCCGACGTGCTGCTGTTCTTCGATGAGGCGGATGCGCTGTTCGGGGCTCGCACCGACGTATCCGACGCGCATGACCGTTACGCCAATGCGCAGACCAACTACCTGTTGCAGCGGATCGAGGAATTCGACGGCATCGCCCTGCTCGCCAGCAACAGCCGAGACCGTTTCGATCCCGCCTTCACGCGCCGCCTGGACGCGATCCTGGAATTCCCGATGCCGGAAGGACCCGCGCGCCGCGACCTGTGGACCGCGCATCTGGGCCGACGTCACGACCTGACCGGTGCCGACCTGGACCGTCTGGCGGTGACCGTGGACCTGGCGGGCGGGCATATCCGCAACATCGTGCTGGCGGCGGCGGCACGCGCGACCGTGGGTGGGCGCAAGATCGCCTGGCCGGATCTGGTGCCGGCCACGCATGACGAATACCGCAAGCTGGGCCGACCGATCCCGGACCTCGGACCATGACGCTCGCACCCCGCGTCGCCGCTCCGGTCGTTGCCGCTCGTCGCACCGAGCGGGCGCGGGCCGCCCGACACGAGCCGCCGTATCGTCCGCCGACCGGCCGGCCGACCTATCTGACGATGCCGGCGGAACGCATCAGCGCGTCCAGCCTGGCGTCTCCCGCATTGGCCACGAGGCTGGACGCGACCCAACCGTTGATGGCCACGCTGGATTCCGGGCCGCTCGCCACCTTCGCGGATGCCTCTCTGGCCGGCGCCACCGTCGCGGATGCGGGCGACACCGGCCCGCTTGCCAGTCTTGTCGACGACACCGGTGGGCCCCTGGAAACCGGCGAAGCAGCGGATGGGGCAGCCGGCGATGCCGACCCCGGAGGATCGGCCGCCGCACCCGGCGGAGCAACGAGACGCGGCGCCGGGCGGGGCAGGGGCGCGCGCAGGGGACGCGCTGAAGGCGAGGAAGGCGGCGACGGCGGCCGAACCGCAACCGCCCCGGCCGGCTCCGGTTCACGCGCGACCAGAGAGATGCGCGGCGGGAAAGGCGACGCCGGTGTCGAGGAGGTCGTGGTGCCGGCGGTAGCACTCGACATACACGGCCTGGCCCGCCGGCCGTTGGAACTGCCATCCACATCGGTGCCCTTCGACGCCCCCCGCGCCCTCGGCATGGAACCCACCGCCAAGCCGACCAAACCGGACCCGGATCTGTCCCGTTACGCCTCCGTCTTCGCGGACGCCGCCGCGGCCGCCGCACGCCTGCACGCCAACCTGACCGCCAACGCCGCCCGGACCGCCGAAGCCGCGCGCCGCTCCGCCGATCAGCGGGCCGATCGGCGGCAACGCAACCTCGATGACAGCCTGACTCGGATCGATTACGGGCTCGACGAAGCCCGCAACGTGCTGAACAGCGGCGCGTCCGACGCACTGACGCTCCTCTCCGAGCACGCCTCCGCCGCCAAATCCGCCATTCGCGGTGCCGCTCGGCGGGCACGCGGGTCGATCAAGGCGACCAAGGACCGGATCACCGCCGACAAAACCAAACAGCAGACCGCGGCGACCAAGGTCGAGCAGAAAGGCGCCACCGACATCGCGGCGATCAGTTCGGCCGGCGCGTCCGCCGAGACCGGATTGCAGCGCCTGGTCACCAGCCCCGAACTGACATTCGGCGCGGTCGGCGATGCGATGAAATCCGCCAAGAACGAGCGGATCGCCCTGCGCATTCCCCCTCGTGCCACCACACAGAAGGAGGACATGCACAAGGCCGCGGCCGCGCAGGTCACTTCCATGACGCCGATGATCACCAAGTTGCAAACCGACCTGTCGGCGGCCTTCACCCAGTTCAACACCTGGCTCACCGAACTGGACGGGCCGGCACCCCAGGCGGTCAACAGCGCCGAAGCCAACTCGATCAGCCAGGTGCGCAAGACCGAAACCGACCTGCGGCGCGCGGTGGAGGCGGGGCGGATCGCCACCGAAGCGGCGTTGGTCGAACAGCACAACGCAGCCCGCGCGCAACTCATTTCATCGGCCGATCAACGGGCGAAGCAGGAGGAAGACCAGGCCGAACAGCGCGCCATCGCCGATGTCACCGCGGCAACCAGCCTGGCGGGGTCTCCGGCGGGCACCGTTCGCGCCGTGCGGGAGTCTCTGGAAAAGGAACGCCGGCGTCCGGCCGAAGATTTCGCGAAAGTCGTGATCAGTTCGGCACAATCCATGGTGCCGCGCCTGGACGGCATCGTCACCCCGCAGCTTACAAGGTTGGAGCGGCGGGCCAGCGACGCACTGGGGCAACTCGACCGGCAATCCGACGAATCCGGCTATCGGATGTTCTCGTCTGTCGTCGAAACATCCGCTCGGCTGTCCAGTGCCGCTGCCAGCACCGGTCAGGCGCTGACCAAGCAAGTCGATGGCGCGGCATCTGGGCTGACCGGGTTGGCGGCGCCGGTTACTCAATCGACCGCCCGGTTCATTCCGAACATCGACAAGAATTTCAAAGCCGCCCTGACCAAGCTGGAAGGCGATATCACGGCGGCCGGCGATCATCTGACCGCGTCTCTGAACGGCACCGGCGGCGGCTCGGGGACGGGCGAAACCCCGCCGCCAGTGCCGACTCCTGGGCCCAGCGAGGCACCGAACAAGTTCAAGGGCAACGCCGAACGGATCGCCGGCGCGCCGGAAACCGAGCCCGCACTCGTGTCGTTCGCGACCACGGCCGGTTCAAAGGTGCAGGTCGATATCGAAACCCGGGCGTCCGGCATCAACACCGAACTCGGGTCCTTCACCCATACCGAGGAGAGTATTTTCTCCCAGTTGCGCCAGATGCTGCCGCGGCAGGCCCGCGCGCTGACGGTCTTTTTCAACGGAGGCTATGCGCCGACCTTGGCCGGACGCCTGAAATCCTACTTCGATCTTTCGATCACCACCCAGGAAACCTGGCGCCGCAACAGTGCGGCCGCTTCGGCCTATCTCAGCGGCAACGCCGCCGAGGGCGCCTTGCAGGAAATGGCCGCCTCGGTCGTGCTGTGGAACGACACCGAGCGGTTGGAACGGGTGCAGCGCACCCTGACCCCGGCACAGATGCTGGAATTGAAGACGCTGTCGGAGGGGCCGGCGATCCTGGCCGATGTGCGCGGCGATATCGACGGTGTCGACCGGGATGTGTTCGACGCGCTGAACTCGGTGGCCCCGTCCGATAGCAGCGGGGTGGGAGGCGCGATCAGCGGGGTGGGACGCGCGAACGCGCTGCGGCTGCGGGCGAAGATCGACACGGCGCGAGGGACGCGGGGTTATGAGGGCGGGGAGGGGACCTATAGCGCGATCCGCGACTCCAACCGCGGCGCTGGCCACGATCTGCTGTCGGGTGCCGACTCGCTCGATCTGGATACCGAACGCGAACGCGGCGAGCGGCGCGAACGGGCCTGGACGCAAACTCTGGACGCCTTTGCGACCCTGCAACCGTTGCCGGAGACCCATACCGGGCCTCGGAGTTCGGCGGATGCCCTGATCGCCTATGCCACCGGAGAACGGAACTATGCCGTCACGACCGGGCATGGCGAGGACGCCCACACCGAAATCGTGCGCGAAGGCGTCGGCGCGGATCACGAGCGCCTGATCGGCAACCTGGTCCGTACGGGGGAGGGCAGTGCGGCGACCCGTGCGGCGCTGCTGGTGGTGCAGATGCGTCGTGGCGGCGGCGCTCTGGACACCGATCGGTTGGACGAGGCGACCTATGATGCCGATTTGAACCCCGACCTTGCCTCCACCGATCCCGATCGGGTCGAGCGTCAGCGGGTGGCGCGGGAACGCCGGCGGGAGACGTTCCGCCTCTACGACCTGTATACACGCGGGGAGGCGGCAGTCGCGGCCCAACCAGCGGACCCGGACACGGTCCAGGCCGGGTTGGCGAACGCTGTCGGCTCCCGCTTGCAGAACGACGAGAACCGGGCCGCCTATGCGCGCTCGATGATTACCGAGGAACGGGGCAGTCCGGTTGCCGCCTTCACCTTCGCGGTCAACGACTGGGGCACCAACACCGACGTGCTGCGCCGCACCTTCGGGCGCATGACGCGCGACCAGGTGGACCAGTCGGTGCGGGATTATGCCGCCGCGCATAACGGCGAATCCCTCTACGCCCGTCTTGGAATCCATGGCGAGGGCACCTGGCTGGGCGCGGAACTGTCCGGGGAGGAACGCCAGCAGATCACGGTTGCCTCCATGGGCGTGGCGCAGAACGACCTGCAACGCGCCGAGATCGCGGCGATGGAAGCGCGGTTGCAGCGCAATGAGGCGGGTGGAGCGGGGCGCTGGCTGGCCGGTGACGAGTACAGCCACCTGGCCGCCGATTACAACAACCTGCTGGGCACGATGGGGAAGGGGATTTCCGATACGGATCGGGAAGGCAACGGTAGGACCTCGTTCGACCGGCTGGGCCGGCTGACGGTCCGTGGGCCGGATGGGACCGCGATTCCAGTCGGCAATTTCAGCGCCGATGGCCGCTTCACGCCCCCGGCCGGCATGAGTCCGGAAGCGTTGGAAATCGCCATGGGCCGTAGCGGGATCTCGCAGCGCGCCTATGTCGCGGCAACCGATCGGATCGCCAACGCGATCACCACCACCCTGGTCGTCACCGCCGCCATCGTAACGACCGCGCTGACCGGTGGAGCGGCGGCATCCATCTGGATCCCGGTGCTGGTCACCGCCGGCGCGGGCCTGGCGGGCATGGCGGCCAGCGCGGCGATCAAGGGCGGTCGTTACGGCCGAGATGAGATGCTGAAGGACCTCGGCACCACGATCGTGCAGGCGGCAACCGCGGGTCTGGGTGCCGCGGCCGGCGTGGCTCTGCGGGGCGGGGCTCCGGCGCTGCGGGAGGTCTCCAGCCGGATGTTGTTCAGCGAGAAGCTGCTGGAACGCTTCATGATGGCGGGCGGGCGTGGCGGCCTGCGGCAGGCGCTCAGCCTGGGTGAGGAAGCCCTGGTCGCTGGTGGCACCAGCGCTGTGGGAGGGATGGGGCAGGCGGCGTTGGACTCGGACGCCTGGCATCGCGGCACCTGGGGGGAGGGGATCGGCCATGCCGGGATGCGCGGGTTCCTGGGTGGCGCGCTGGGCTCGGTCGTGATGCGCCCGGTGATGCGCGCGGGCGTGCCGCATGGCGATAACGCGGGACCCGAGGCGCTTGGCGCGCATATGCTGCGGCGCGGCCTGGGATCGGCGGTCAGTGGGACGACAAGCCGAGCGGTGGAGATTGGGTATGATGCGGGGCGCGGACAGCATATGGGGTCCAGCGAGGCGATGTCCGAGCTGCAACTCGCGTTCGTGCAGAATTTCGTGCAGGGGATGGGGGAGGGCGGCGCCGAACGCGCCAGCGACCATGTCCGGGAGATGCGCGCGGAAACCCGTCGAGCGGCCCGGGCCGGCGAGCCGAGTGCTGCCGGGCCGGTGCGACCAGCTGTCGCGGATGCCGGAGATGCAGCGGCGGCCCATCCGACGGCACGGGGCGAGGTCGAAGCGCCGCAACCGCATCCGGTGGTTCCGCATCCCGACACAGAGACCGGCGCGCATCCGCCTGTTCATCCGGCTGCAGAACCGCCCGCTCGGCCGGCCGCCGTTGAGCCGGTGCCGGTGCCGCCGGCGTTGCACAATACCGTCCCGGAATTGGCGGATGCCGTGGCGACCGGGCCGTTGCGGAAGGTGGCCGAGGATGTCCGGACCGAAGCGCCGGTGCGGGCCGACGAACCGCCCGTCATCGCGCCTCGTCGGCCGGCCGCCGAGGAAGCGGCACCACCGGTGCCTCGGACCGCTGCCAACGACAACCAGCCGCGCGGTGCGGCATCAGCCGAACCCACGCCTGCCACCGCCGACAAGGGCAAGCCCGGTCGCCGCCGTCCGCCGCCGCTGCCCCATGAAGTGGTGGAGTTCGATCACCTCCCCGAAATGACGGTGATGTTGGATGCGAACCCGATCAGCCGGGAGGCGGCGAACGACAACTACCACGCGCTGATCCACGACGACCCGACGCGAGAGGTCGCGCACTATTACAACGCCGAAACCGGCGTGCATATCGTCGTGCAAGGCACCGAAACGACCGTGTATGTCGGGCATGACGCGGCCGGCAATCCGGAGGCACGTCGGCGGGCCGGCGTCGCGCAGGAATGGAAGACGATGCTCGACAGCGATGCGGGTCGCTGGCAGCTCGTCGCGCATTTCCATCCGGGCGATCCGGTGACCGGACGGTCCGGCCTGACCACGCGCATTCCCAGCGGCGAGTCCGGGGATTTCGCCGTCGTTCGGCATGAATCACGTGTCCAGGGCGATGTGCCGCACGAATCGCGCATACACTTCCTGCACAACGGGGAGATGGGCTACACCGATTTCGGCTACAATCCGCACTCGACCGAAGGCCGTTACTGGATCGACATAGACAATCCGGTGACCGGACGGCGCGAACGGCATGAGTTCGCCGCAATGCAAGCCTATGGCGAATGGGCCGAATTCACCACCGGTATCCCGGCTCGGAAGTTCACCAGCCCGACGCGCGACGCGGGCGGAATGCCGCCCCACACCACCGGCACCGACATAACCACGCCCCGCTCGGCCGGGGAGGGGCCGGTCCCGCACGGCCGGACCACAGACGAGCCAGACGGTCCGCACGGTTCGGCAGCCGGGCGAACGGCGGCGCCACCGGACGAAATCCACGTGATGCACGGCACCAGCAGTGCCGCCCTGGCGTCGATGGAGGCCCAGGGGATCCAACTCGGGCGGATCAGGCACGACCATCAGGATTTCGGGCGGGCGTTGTATCTGACCTTGGACGATGCCAACGCCACCAATTACGCAAACCGGGCCGCGCATGACGGCGGGGTGGCGGAAGCAAAGGCGGCCCAAAGGGAAGGCCGGCCCGAGCGCCACGTTGCCCCAGCGATCGTTGATTTCAACCTGCGCCTGTCGGACCTGGTCCTGGCTGCTCCGGTGCGGCCAGGCGATCCGCCACACACGAAGTGGGAGGTGGTCGATGTTCGACCCGGCGGCGCGCATCGGGCGCAGTGGGAGGCGTTCCTCGATCGCGTGCCGCCCATGTTCCCGCGTATGCCGCCGTTGCCGCCCGGCGTTAAACTGCCCTGGGGCACGACGCGGGACTACATCATGGGCGCCGGTGGCGGCATTGAGCATCGTGGTCAGGCTTTCCAGGCGTTCCTGGAACATGCCGGGCTGGCGCATGCCCATGCGGTCTGGGGGGATCTCGGTGGAGTTGGCACCTCCGGACTGGTCGCCGAGGGAGGCGGGCAGCAAATCGCCATCCGCAGCCAGGCGCTGGCGGACCAGTTGACCGGGCAATTGCCGGGTCGCGCCGCGCGTGGTGGGCCGGGGCTCGATGACGACGCGCCCCCGGTGCCACGTTCGGCCAATCACCCGGACGATCCGCCCGGACGTGCCCCGGGCGAGGATACTACCGCTCCTCGCGCCAGTGAGGCAGATGTGGACTCGGCCGGGACGCCGCGACCAGCGTCCGAGGAAACCGCGAGCCCGGGGCGTGTCGCGGCCGCCAAGGATGAGCCAGCAGCCGGACCAAGGCCGACGACCGCCGAGACCGATGTACCGCCTGTGCCCGCGGCTCCGGGCGGACGCAAAGGCGGAGGCCGCAAGCCTCGTGCCACCGCGCCGGCGACCGAAGAGGCACCGGCGGCGCCCAGCCCCAAGCGCCGCGCCGCGAAGCCGAAGCAGCCCCCAGCCGCGCCCTCGACCGAGGAAGCGGCGGGCACACCGGCCGCGCGCAAACGGGCCGCCCCTCGGAAAGCCCCGGCTCCCGAGCCCGAACCGGCAGCGGAACCACCCGTTCGGCGTGACCAGCCGATCATCGCGACGCGAGACAGCGTTGAGGGCGCGGTCCAGCGCAACCTCCCGGAATTGCAGCGCATCGCGCAATCCGCGGCCGAGGAAGTGATGGGCAGCCGCGAAGTCATCGAAAGTGCCGCGCGGGCAAAGGCGCGCGAAGCCGCCACCATCGAGGCGCGGAACGCCGCACACCAGATCCCCGACTCCGAAATCCCCACCATGATGCTGGAAATGGGACCCGGCCTGCTGGCCGCCGCTATCGTGATCCGCCAGACCGGATTGCCGACCGGTATGACCGGGGCGAACTCGGTTCTGTTCACGCGGTTCGTCTGGGGCCTGGCGCTGGGTAACGAGCGTCAGTTCGTCAACGGCCCCGGTGGCCGGTTCCTGGGGCAGGGCCGCATTCCCGGGGAAACGACCAACCGCAAGCTGAACTACGACATCCTCGTTCAGGAACTGCAGCATTATCGCGGGCCGAATGGAGAGCCCCTGCGCGGGCACGAATTCGCGAATGTGGTGCGGGAATTCGCTCAGACCGGGCTGACCTTGCCGCCCTTCCATGGCGCGAACGGCGCCGCCGCATTGGGCGAGTTCGCCCGGCTGATCTTCAGCGTCGAAGTGGCGCGCAGCACCAATTTCGCGGTCGAGTCCGCCACACTGTTGCATATGCTGGAAACCACCAATCTCAGCCTGGAAGACGCGTTCCAACGCGCCTCGGCTGTCAATCCGATGTCATTGCGTGGTGCTGTAAAAGCCAACCGCGAATTCGAAACCTCGATCCGCGGCGACCCTGCGGCGCATGCGGCGTTGATGGCGGAAACCCAGCGCGCGATCGCGCGAAAGACCGCGGTGTCCGAGGAACTGACCCCGTTCGAGGCGGTGGTGGCGCGCCGGCGGGAACTGATGATCCGCGATATCGAGGCGGAGATGATGAAAAATGCCCCGGTCTTCCCGAACGATGCGGCGTTCCTGCTATGGATGCGGGAGGAGTATCGCCGGATCCTGATGGAGCGGGCGCGTGCTTTGTTCGGCATCGGGCCCCGGCCGGCCCCGCGGTCTCGCCCCGGCACGTATTGGGGGTTCATGGGGTCCTTGCCGACCCCGCAAGCCTGACGCCCGGCCATGTCCTCTGGCATTCCGGCCTAACCTGTGAGGAAATGGCGCCGCGCCCGCGCGAAAGGCCACCCATCAGCCAAGCGGGACATGAGGAAACCATGCAGCCGATCAACGCCGACACCCGTGCCGCCTGGACCGTCCAGGACCTACACAACGACCCAAGCTGGGTCTTCACCCTGGACGACCGCGCGCGCCGCGACCTGACGGAGAGCGTGCGTAAGGGGCGCGATCCCGACAAGACGCTGTATGATTACCGGCGGGGCGATTTCGACCTGGGCTCCGCCTGGCCGGTTATCGCGGCGGCGTTGGCCGAAATCGCCACCGGCACCGGTTTCGCGCTGCTGCGCGGAATGCCGCGGACAGGGTTGACGGCCGACGAATTCGAGCTCCTCACCTGGGCCATCGGCCTCCACACCGGAGTCGCTCGGCCGCAGGGCAAGGCCAGCCAGTATCTTTCGTCCGTGCGCGATGCCGGGGTCGTCTATCGGACGGGCCGGGGCAGGGGTTACTCGTCGAACGCGGATTTGGACTTCCATACCGACAGCGCCGATATCGTGCTGCTGACCTGCTACAACGTCGCGAAGTCCGGCGGCATGAGCATGGTGACCAGCTCGGTCTCCGCCCATAACGCGATGGCGGTGGAACGGCCCGGGCTGGCCGAATTGCTGCACCTGCCTTACCATTTCAGTAGGCAGGAAGAGCAGGCACCGGACGAGGCGCCTTATTACCCGAACCCGATCTTCGATCAGGCCGAGGGCGTTCTGTGCAGCAAATGGAACCGCAACCGGCTGCGTTCGGCGCAACAGATTCCCGGCGTTCCGCAAATCAGCGACCAGCAGAAAGAAGCGCTGGACATGCTGGACGAGGTGCTGCGCCGCCCGGACCTGATGCACACGATGTATCTACAGCCGGGCGACATGCAGATCCTGAACAACCACGTAACGTTGCATTCCAGGACGGAATTCGTGGATCACGAGGAGCCGGCGTTGAAGCGCACGTTGTTCCGGTTGTGGTTGGCGCCACCGTCCTCTCCTCGGCTGCCGGATAGCTGGGAGCCGGCCTATCGGTCGGTGGCGGCGGGCGCGGTGCGGGGTGGGATTGTTGGGCAGGCCCAGGACGAGGTGCGTCGCGGGTATGAAGCGCGGCAGGCGGCGGATCTGGGGATGGTGTTGCCGGGGTGATGGGTCGCGGTATTTCCACGTTTCGACAGTGGAGACATTAGGCGGCGGAGACATCGGGCAAGGGAGAAAACAGGGGGAGGGAGAAAATCCCCCCCTGCCGTTGCGGGCTACGGCATTCACACATCGCGGCAGGGTAGAAATTTCTCCCCCTCCCCTTGCGGGTGGGGGCCGGGGGGAGGGGTTGTGTCGCACAGATATTGCGTGAAACCCCTCCCCCCAACCCCCTCCCGCAAGGGGAGGGGGAGAATTTTCTCCGATATCCCCCCCGCCGGGACTTCAATCCGTCTTCGCCACTTTCGTGCTGATCATGGCCTCGATCTCGGCTGCGTCGTAGCCGGCTTCGGCCAGGACTTCTCGGGTGTGCTGGCCGAGCCTTGGGGCGAAACGACCGGTTGGGGGTGTGGTTTCGGACCAGGTGCTGGGTTCGCGCATGGTTCGGATGCGGCCCTCGGACGGGTGGTCTTCCCATTTGAAGAAGCCGGCATCGGCCAGATGCGGGTCCTCCATCAGGGTTTCCAAGGTGTGCGGGCGCATGCAGGGGATGTCGGCCTTTTGCAGCAGGTCCAGCCATTCATCGGTGGTGCGGTGTTGCAATTCCTCGCCCACCATTTCGTACAGCGAGTCGATATTGGCGGTGCGGGCGCCGATATCGGCGAAGCGGGGGTCGGATTCCAGGGTGTGCCACTTGCCGGCGACCTCGAAGAAGCGGCGCCATTGGCCATCGTTGTAGGGCAGTACGGCCAGGAACCCGTCTTTCGTCGCATAGGGGCGGCGCTGGCGCGACAGCGTGCGGGGGTAGCCCGGCGGGCTGGTCGGCGGGTCGAAGGTGGTGCCCTGCATGTGCTCGGACAGCACGAACTGCGCCATGGTTTCGAACATCGGCACCTCGATGCTCTGGCCGATTCCGGTGCGGGCGCGGGCCAGCAGGCCGGCGAGCAGCGCATTGGCCGCGGCACCGCCGACGATCCGGTCGATCGCGGCCATCGGAATGTAGCGCGGCTCCCCGGTGGACCGCTGCAACAGCATCGGAATGCCGGACGCCGCCTGGATCAGGTCGTCATAGGCCGGCCGCCCGGCATAGCGCCCGCCGCTGCCGTAGCCGACCATGCCGAGATAAACGATCGACGGGTTCAGCTTCTTCACCGACTCATAATCGAGCCCCAGCCGACCCAGCGCGCCGGGCCGGATGTTGGATACGAAGGCATCGGCGCCGGGCACCAGGCGCAGGATCGCGTCTTTGGCGGCCTGCTGCTTCAGGTCCAGCGCGATGCTGCGCTTGCCGCGTGCGTTGTGCTGGAATGTGCCGCTCATGCCGCGATGGCGGGGCACGCCGGTGTAGCGGGACGAGTCGCCCTCGGGCGCTTCCACCTTGATCACGTCGGCACCGTAATCGGCGACGATGCGGGTGCACCAGGGCCCCATCTGCACGGTGGTCAGGTCGAGGATGCGTATGCCGGCGAGAGGTCCGCTCATTGAATATGTCCGCGCTTTTCTAAACAGGCCCCGAGACCGAGGCCGAATGGGAAATGGCCAAGTGGGAATGGCCGAGTGGGAAATGGTATCGGGGACTTTGGGTTGCGTGCAACCCGCGGGGCCGCAACGGCCCATGGCATCGGCAGAACGCAGGCGCCGCGTCACATCGATGGGAGATCGAGCGAGGTCTTCAGTCCCGCTCGCGGCGGCCTCGGGATTCGTGTCCGTTATCCTCGCCGCGGCCCGAGCGGTGGCATCGCACGCAGTTTTCGATGTTGCCGATGCCCTCGCGCTGATGCTTGGCTTTGATCTTGTCAGGCTGGTGCTCGTGACATCCGTAGCAGGTGTTGCGAGTAAAATTGCCGTCGAGATGGCAGGTGGCACAGGGGGCGGCGTGATCGCCGGTCAGCGGAAAGAATCGGGCATGGTCGAACGTGGCCGGCTTCCATCCGCTTGGCGCGTGGCATTGCCCACAATTGGTGCCGACATCGCGATGCAGCGCGGTGGTGGGCGCGGTGTGGCAGGTCGCGCATTGGGTTTTTATAGATGGAGCCAGGGCGGCGTGCGAGAACTCCGGCCGGCTTCCGAGGCCGAACAGCGCGCCCTGATGGACGGTGTGGCAGGTCGTGCAGTCCGATGTGCTCAGATGTTGATGAAACGCCAGTTTCAGGGGTGTCGCGGTCAGCGCGACCCCTTTTGTGGTGCGCAATCCGATATCCTTGATCGCGTGACATCCGATGCAACGCTCCGGATCGGCGCCGCGGAACGGTTTATGGCAGGCGAAACAATCGGCGGTGAGTTCGGCATGGGCCTGGGTCAGTTTTCCGGGGCTGACCATGGGATGCGGGATGAGAAACACGAACACACCCACACTGACCAGGCCGGCCGCGATCAGGGCCAGGATCCAGGTGCGAGTCATTTCCAGCCCCAGAACACGAAAACGGCGAGGATATGCCCGGTTGCCAGCACCGCGAATGCGAGCGTGATCGGAACATGGACGACGCGCCACTGCTTGACGACGTCAAGGGTCTGGCTGTCCCAATGCAGGCGCTCTTCCAGGGCGAGCCCGACCAGTCCCTGGGCACGCAGTTCCTGGGTGGTGGCTTCCAGCCGCCGCCGCGCCCGTCGCAGCAGGAATTTTCCCGTCAGGCCGCTGCCGACATTGATCAGCATCGCCAGCACGGCCAGCCAGCCCAGAATGGCGTTGAAATGAATCCCGGCATGGATCAGCACCAGCAGGCAGCCGGTCATGGCCATGCGCTCGTGCAGACGCAGCAGAGTCACCGGATTGCCAACTGTAATGATTTTGCGTTTCCGCAGCGAATAGGCCAGCGAGCCGATGATCAGCAGCACCCCGGGAATACCCAGATAGCGACCGATCCACACGGCATCCAACACATGCAGCAGCGCGTCGAACGACACCGCCGCCAAGACCAGCCCGATGAACGCCAGGCAGAATGGAACGATCTCGCGATTGAGCAGACTGCCGTGCATATGCCTTAAGCCTTGAACCCGCATGGCGGGGCTGCTTCGGTCGGCATGGGCGTCGAACACGCTTGCATGCGGCCATAGGTGAACTGCCGCGGGCGGATTATGCGCGCCATGGCGGAGGAACGCGATTCCACCGTGGGAGTGGCTGGCAGGCTGAGAGTCCGGCAAGCGCCGCCATCGTCCGGTTCGGCCGCTTGATACGTGTGATGAGGCTGGCTCGGCCCCGTTCCATGCGCGGCGCGCCGGTCCTGGCGAATAGGCGACCGGCCGACCAGCGGCGACCCGTCTGATGACGGTACGGACGGGTCAGGGAGTGGCGTAGCCTCGATCCAACCTCGTGGTCCGAGGCGACCCGTCCATCAAGGCCGCACCGCCGGTGTCTCCACCTTCAGCCCGTTTGCCCGCCAGGCCAGATACAGCGACAGCGCCACCACTTCAGGGGAATCGGGCGGAAATGGCTCCGCTCGCACCCCGGTCAGGCAGTTGCGCAGGCGCCGATACAGGGATCCCATGCCCTGCCATTCCAGGCGATACAGCGGGTATCCGTTCGGATGCGCCTGCGGGATCGTGCTGCCGGCCAGGCGTTGTCCGGCCAATCGGTCATGGCACTGGGCGCAGGATAGGTTGAGCTGGCCCATCCGGGTCTCGAACAACCGCTGCCCTGCGTCCAGGAACGGGCGAACCGGCGGGTCGTCGGCAACCGCCATGGGCATGCCGCGCGATTGCAGCCCGACATAGGCGGTCAGGCCCAGGATCGAATCTCCCTCCGGCGGGAGCGCGGGGGCACCCTGGCGCTCGGTCCGGCATTGCTGGATGCGGGCTTCCAGGCTGATCGGGCGGCCCAGGGTCGGGTCGAATTTCGGGTGCCGAGCGGCGACACCGCGCATGGAAATGCGTGCATCCTGGTGGCAACTGGCGCAACTTCGGGCGGAGGGGCCGGCAGGGGTGGACCATAGCGATTCCCCCTGCGCGACCCAAAGGAATGCAGGATTGGCGGCGTCATCGTCCTGCATGGCACGGGTTTCGGCGCTGGCGTCGTCGTAGCCGGACCGTTTGGCATCCGTAGCGAGGACGATGTCCGTGCCGAACCCCAGCAGCATGGCCACGGCCAGCGTGGCGCGCCCGATCATACGACGGCGATCGCGACGGAATCGGTCTGGGTCGTGCCCTGGTCGTCGGTGAAGCGGATCGTCAAGTCGCCGCTTTGGGTCGCAACCGCCCAGAATGCCAGGAACGGATTGGCGGAGATCGCCGGAAACAGGTCCGCCTGGAACACCTCCTGCCCACCCAGGGTGCATGTGATGGAGTGGATGATCTCCCGCGGGATGGCCTGGCCGAACGTGTCCCGGCGCTGGCCGCTTTCCATCGGGTGGTTGATCAGCAGTTTCACCTCGAAGGCTTGTCCGGCGCGGACCTGTTTCGGGGCGTTGATCAGCACGCGGACCATCGGGCGCTCCTATTCCAGGCAGGCGGCCAGGGTGACGAGCAACTCCACCCGGTCCTGCCAGAACGTCCCGTCCGCCAGTTCCGCCAGCGCGGTGACGGTCTGGGAGTCCGCCAGCCGGATGCGGGTCGATAGGCGCGGGGCACCGGAGGCGGGGCCGAATCGCAGGCGCAGGACCTCGGGCAGAGGATTGCCGTCGGCGAACACATGCAGGGCGCGCACTGAACCGGCTGGCGCGTCGATCGTGATGGTCATGGCGACGGCGTTGCCGTTTTCCACCAGCACGGGCAGGTCCAGCGTGACCTTGCCGGTTTGGACCGGTGTTGCCCCGGTGACGGCACGGATCAGGTCCGCGACCTGGCGCGGGTTCGCTCGCGCACCCAGGGTCGGCAGGGTCGTGCCGGCGAGCGCCGTCAGCACGAAGCGGCGGCGCGCCAAGGGGAGGGGCGTGGTCGATGCGGTCATGGTTCCCGCAGGGTGGTCAGGAAGGTTACCACATCCTCGATCTGTTCGGCGGTCAGCACGGGTTTGCCTTGCCATGGTTGCCCTACGCGGGTGAGCCCGGTGGTCACAAAATACGCCGGCATCACCGTGTCCAGATTGAAGCGCGCGGGATCGACCAGGCGCAAGCGGATTTCGCCGGGGGAGAGGCGCGAGCCGACTCCGGTCAAAGACGGTCCGATCGAGCCTTGCAGATGCGACGCCGGGAATGGCCCCGAATGGCATAGCAGACAGGCGCTGGTCGCCCGATCCAGCACGATGCGCCGTCCGTTGTCCGGGTTGCCCGGGCGGGTGGTCAGGGGTTTGTCGATGGCGGGGGGGCTGGCGGTCGGGGTGCTGGAC
The DNA here is from genome assembly GCA_943330455.2 of Nitrosovibrio sp. Nv4. Taxonomy (GTDB): domain Bacteria; phylum Pseudomonadota; class Alphaproteobacteria; order Acetobacterales; family Acetobacteraceae; genus Rhodopila. The sequence goes on from CALQHT020000088.1 coordinate 20,924, forward strand.
GTGCAGAAGAGCCAGACTGCCAACAGGAGGCAGCCGACGATCCCCTGGCGGTTCTGGCCCGGTTGGGTCTGTGCGGTTCGGATCGTGGTCAGGTTTGGCGTTAATGGCATGGCCGCCAGTCTTGCGTGGAAAGGCCGTCGAGGCCAACCCGCCCTGGCCACAGCAACGCCCAACGCAACCCGACGGAGGCCGATCGCGCATTGCAG
>CALQHT020000089.1 GCA_943330455.2 Nitrosovibrio sp. Nv4
GGGATGGTGACGCCCTGTATTCCGTTACGTGACGGAATACAGGGGGGGGGGGAGTCGGTCCGTGACCTAGCGCGATGAGAGCGACCGAGCCAGGCTCGTTCAATCGGAACAAGCCCACTAAAGTGTCAACCATGTGCCCGGTCTGAAGTGTCAAGGATGTGCCCGGCCCTACAGGGTCGAGCCCGGCAATGACGGTAGAGGGGGGGTGTGAAGGGCTGGCGACAGGCGGCAGACCTGGGAACGTGAAGACCCGGCCGATCAGCCCACGGCGCGGCGAGACCGTCGCGTCACGCCCAGGCCGAACGCAGCGGTGGCGAACAGCAGCAAGGTCGCGGGCTCCGGCACCGCTTCAAACGTGATCGCGGGGGTGTAGGGCGTCCAACCCGTATCGGAGCCGAACACACCGGCCACGCCGCCGCCAGGCTGCTCGGCTGTCCGGGGCCTGGCAAGGTGGGTGTTCAGGCTGGGCGGCAAAGCGGCACTCCAGCCGAACCGGAAAACGGCGATGAAGGGCGCTGCCGGGCGGACAACGCACGCGCTACGAAACGTGGACCCATTTACGCGTCATCGACAGAGCGGCGCGACGCCCCCTGCCCCCGACGTTGCGAGGCCGCTCTACGCCGCCGCTCCATGCCCGCGCCGCGAAGTCAGCCGTTACGCCGTTCCCCGGCGCGACCGGATTTCCAACACGCTGAGGAAGAACGAGCCGAACGCGATCTGGAAGGCCAGCAGGATGGCGGTGCCGGACGGGATCACCAAGCGCATCGCGGTGGCCGGCACCAGGCCGCCGAAGGACGCGTCGCTCCAGGTGGACAGAGCGTAGCCGCCCAGGCCCAGGCCGAACAGCAGCAGGCCCAACCCGGTCAGCAATCCGGCTTCCAGAGTGACGTTGCGCATCGCGCGCAGGAAGCCCGGATCGGCGGGGACCAGACCCTCTCGCATGCCGTAGACTTTGGCGAACACCCAGAACAGCATGGAATGAAAGCCGAGCACGACCGCCAGCGAGGCATAGAACAGCGTGTGGATGTCCAGGGTCACGCCGGCGATGGTGCGAGCCCCCGGCAGCAGCCAGGCCATGGCTCCGACCCCGCCCAGGAACAGCGCCAACCCTGGAAACAGGAACAGCCAGCGCGGGCTGAACAGCAGCAGAAAGCGCAGATGCCGCCAGCCGTCGCGCCAACTGCGCAGATGCGGCGGCCGAGACCGTCCGTCCGGCGCCAGGGTGGTGGGCACCTCGGCGATCGACAACCCGTTGATCGTGGCCTTGACCACCATCTCGCTGGCGAATTCCATGCCGGGGGCTTGCAGGTCCAGGTCCAGGATGGCGGCGCGGTCGAAGCCGCGCAGGCCGCAATGGAAGTCCTTGCACGGGCTGCGGAAGAACAACCGCCCGATCGCGGTCAGAACCGGATTGCCCAGGTAACGATGCAGCGGAGGCATCGCGCCGGGCAGGATGCCGCCCAGGAACCGGTTGCCCATGACCAGAGCGTGGCCGGCACGCAGTTGCTCGACAAACGGCTCCAGGCGGCTGAAATCGTAGCTGTCGTCGGAATCGCCCATGATGACATAGCGCCCGTGGGCGGCCTTGATGCCTCCCAACAGCGCGCTGCCGTAGCCTTTTTGAGCGATCGGCACGACGCGCGCGCCGTTCACCGCGGCAATGGCCTGCGATCCGTCGGTGCTGCCGTTATCGGCGATCAGCACCTCCCCCGCGATGCCGCTGCGGCGCAGGAAATCCCGCGCCTTGACGATGCAGCGCGAGAGGGTTTCGGCCTCGTTCAGGCAGGGCATCAGGATGGTCAGCTCGCATGGACGCTGCGGCTCCAGGCTCGCATCGTCAGCGGAGAAGTCGTTGGGACGGGTTTGCAGGTCGAGCATACGATGATGGTGGCGGGGATCGAGTCGGTTGGAAATTCGGCCGGTTGGCCAGAGACGACCTAGGCCGATCAGCCTAGGGGGGAGGCGGGTGTATTGAAAGGAAGTCGCAACCAAAGCACGCGCGCCGGTGTGGGGGGGTGTTATGGTGCTGCGGGATCGGGTCACTTCGTGGTAGGAGTATGTCGTGGACCGCCGCCCCAAGCGGGATACGCCACGGCGGCGCGGTGCCGGTCCGGGACATGGAGGAACGTTCGGCTGAACACCGATCTCGCAAACCTTCTCCAAGCAAGGCGATCCACCGCACGACCCGTTGCTACCCGGCCAGGGGGCGATCGCTTTTGCGAGGGTGGAAGTGGTTGATGTTCGACCCAAACATTACCTCGCGCGTCATTTGGGGCAAGTGTGGCGAGTCGTTCAAAATCCGGGGCTTGGATTGCCGGTTTCTTCGCATCATGCCGGACTTAGGCCCACCATGGCGGTGAGAGAGAGCCGTGCCACGATTCCGGCAAAACCAACGACACGGACCACTAGACCCGAGCACTGCCTCCACCGTCATACTCAGGCTTGTCCCGAGCATTTCCGACGGCACACCACGTTGTTTATGGCCTTGGCATTCGGACATCATATGCCTGCGGGGATGCACGGGGCGGTGCCCGATCCGTTCGCCTTTACGGCGCCGGGTGTCCCTGAATGACCAACCGCATACGCCTCGTCGCCAGCCTGGCGCTGCGGGACCTGCTGCATGAGCGGCGTTTGGCGATCTGCTCCCTGATCGGCCTGGCCGCGGTGCTGGCGCCACTGATCGTGCTGTTCGGCCTGAAGCATGGGGTAATGGAGGGATTGCGCTCCGACCTGATCGAAAACCCCCGCAGCCGCATGATCGTCAACGCCGCCAACCGCAACTTCGACCAGGCGTTCATGCGGTCATTGCGCGCCAGACCCGATATCGCCTTTGCCATCCCGCGCATCCGCGGCCTGAACACCGAAGCGCGGTTCGAGCGTCCGGACCGCCCAGGCACCGTCGTGCGCGCCGAACTGCTGGCCACCGACCGCGGCGATCCGCTGCTGCCCGGCCTGTCGCTGACGGATGCGGCCTCGGTGATCCCCAGCGCGTCCCTGGCCGCTCGCCTGGGGCTGACCCCTGGAATGGACGTGACCTTGCGGGCGATCCGGGGCGAGGCCGGTGCCCGCGAAGTGCTGGCGGTCCCGGTCCGGATTGCCGCCATTGCACCGCAGGGCGCGTTCGGGCGCGATGGGATGTTCGTCGATCTGCGCCTGCTGCTGCTGGTCGATGGGTTCACCGACGGCGTGCTGCCTGGGACGGCGCGACCGGACGATATCTCCGACGACCCGGCCCGAGTCTTTGCCGGCTTCCGCGCCCATGCGCGCCAGTTGGAGGACGTGATCGCCATCGACCACGCGATGCGCGCCGCCGGGGTGGACGTCGAAACCCAATCCGAGCAAGTCGCCGGTCTGCTGGGACTGGATCGCAGCCTGACCCTGTTGTTCGGCCTGCTCGCGGGGTTGGGAGGCGTTGGCTACCTGGTGTCGCTGGGCGTCGGGCTCTATGCCAATGTGGAACGCAAACGCCGGGACCTGTCGTTGCTGCGCCTGGTCGGGCTGCTTCGTCGAGACATGATCTTGTTCCCACTGCTGCAATCCGCCGCCATCGGCGCTGCCGGCGCGCTGCTGGCCGGAGGCGTGGCCCTGGCCGTGGCGTTTGTCGTCAACGGCCTGCCACTCGGTCCCCCTGGGGGGCCCGGCGCCGAGAAAAACGCCATCTGCGTCCTGGAACCCTATCATCTGGGGATCGCGCTGCTGGCGACCCTGCTGGGCGCCATGATCGCCGCCGCCTTTGCCGGCGCGCGCGCGTCCCGCATACTTCCCTCGGAAGGACTTCGCGATGTCTGATATCAATCGGACCAAACAATGACCCATGCCCCGTCCCCTCCGTCACTTGCCCCGCCCCCACCGTCATTGCCGGGCTTGACCCGGCACCCCGCACGTCAACGGCGAGGAGCGGGTTGCCGGGTCAAGCCCGGCAATGACGATGGGGAAACGACCATGAATCATCATGTCTGCCGGTCGGTATCACTGGCGATCTGGTTTGTATTGACGGCGAGCGCGGCGTTCGCACAGACACAAGCTCGCTGGCCGAACGAGGCCTGGAACCCACGCCCCTTGCCGGACGACCTGGTGCTGCCCCTGCCCTGCAACGGCGCCATCGCGTTCCGCCCGGTTCCAACCCCTGTCGGTTCCGGCAACCTGTCCGACCGCCCCGCCGTGCTCGGCCAGGCTGACCCCGAAACCGACTACAGCGAATACCTCCGCCAGACCTTTCTGCTCGGCCCCTTCCAGGGCGCCGACCCGAGTGCCCCGCCGCGCTATTACCTAGGCAAATACGAAGTCACCCAAGACCAATACTCCGCCGTAACCACGACGCCCTGCCCCGCCCTGCCCTCGGCCGGCGGTCGCGTGCCGCGCTCGGACATCGCCTGGCATGAGGCAGTCGACTTCACCGTCAAGCTGTCCACCTGGCTGACCCGCAACGCCCGTGACTCGCTGCCGACCCACGACGACGCCCGTGCCTTCGTCCGCCTGCCGACCGAGGACGAATGGGAATTCGCCGCCCGCGGCGGGGCAGCGGTGTCGGAAGCCGATTTCAGCGCCCGCACCTTCCCCATGCCGGAAGGTCTGCAACGTTACGCGTGGTTCCAAGGGTCTCGATCCGCCGACAATCGCCTGCGCCCGGTCGGGTCCCTGGAGCCCAACCCACTGGGCCTGTTCGATATTCTGGGCAACGTGTCGGAATGGGTGCTGGACCCGTATCGACTGAACAAGGTAGGCCGCCCCCACGGCCAGGCCGGCGGTCTGGTCGCACGTGGCGGCGACCTGCGCACACCAGAATCCCAGATCCGGTCCAGCCTGCGCGTCGAGTTGCCCCCCATGAACCGGGAAGGCGAGCCGCTACGCTTGCGCAATGTCGGTTTCCGGCCGGCGTTGGCCATGGTCGCGACCTATAGCGACCAGCGCCCCGCCGCACTGCGGGAAGCCTTCCGTCAGGAAGCGGACGCCCGATCCGCCGCCGCCGACGATCCCGCGAAGTTGCTGGAAGTGCTACGCAACGATACGCAGGACCCGGCCCTGCGTCAGGGTATCACCCGCATCGAGGGCGCCTTGCGGGCGGAAACCCGGGCGCGCAAGGATCAGGAAGGCCAGACCTTGCGGGCTCAGATCGAGGCCGCCGGATTCATCGGCCGGCAGATCATCGTCGCCAACGGGTTCGGCAAGGTGATGTCGATCATGGCGAACCAGCAGGGCGACGCGCTCGCCATGCAGGTCGCCTTGGCCGACGCGCAGAACCGGCTGGCCGATGTGGTGCGGGGCGAGGTTCAGGCGAAACTGCGCGAACTCGCCGACAAGACCCGCGATACCGACCGACCGCTGCGGCGCGGCCAGGAATTGCTGGCGACCGCCGCCGCCGCGCAACCGGAACGCATTCGCGATCTGGCCGCGGTTTATCTGGGTATCGTGTTAAGCGTCGGGCGCACCGCGGATCGGTTGCGGATCGCGGATGAGGGAAATGTCGTCCTGCAACAGGTGCGAGGCCGAGCGCAACTGCCGATGTTGCCGGAGGCGATCCATCTCGTGGTGCGGCATATGGTCGAAACCAGCGGCGGCCGACCACCAGGAGCGGAGGAGGTGGTGAAGGCGTTGATTGCGTTGTCGGACGTGCCGGCACCGGCTCCGACCCGAGGGCGGTAATGTCTTGGGGCCAACAGCCATTACTTATCGGGCCGGCCAAGTGAGCCAAGGCGTCCCCACGCCGCCAATGGACGTGGGGACGCCTCGCTACTTCGGCACGAACGGGGTTGGCACGAAGAACCGCCCCCCGACCGTCTTCAGCGCATTATTGTCACTTTCCATCGCGACACGCCGAAGCGCGATCAACAACTGGCCCGCTACTGTCGCGTACCAGAACCACTGGTCGATCTGGCGCGCCGAGGGTGGTCCCCCATCCGCCTGAACCGCCTCTCCGTAAAGCGCCTTCAGATCGTCCGCCAGGAAGCGCATCGCCAGTGCCGATGTGTCGTGTGACGGGACCGTTGGCAACGCTCCATCCAGGAGAGCCGCCGCGAATCCCGGCCAGGCCTCGGGCGGTTGCCCCGCGAGACCAACCGTCGTGCGGCCGAAACGAGCCCGGAAACGGTCCCAGACCGGCAAGACCAGACTGAGTTCAGCGCGGAACGCCGCTTCCCATGCCGCGCCTCCGTTGTATTGGCCCAGTGGTGGAAGCGTAACGGCTGGCACCCATCCCGGCCGATCGAGCCAGCTTGGGTTGTCGTCGGGGAAGTGTTCCAGGATCACTGGCCCATCTTCGCGTTCCAGCAGGTGCAAGGCCTGAAGCAGCACACGGCGTTGGAACCCCGCGTCGTTCGGTTCGCCCAGAGGGCGGCCGAGCATGAAGGGCGTCATGAGGGCTCGCGGCGGGCGCGTGTTCTGGACCTGGGGCAGGACCAGCGCCAGAGCCGTCGTGGGCAGGCCCCGTTCTTCCAGCATATGTGCCATCGCGCTCACGGCGCGGGTGCACAGCGGTCAAACGGGGGCCAGTACGACGGCGTTGACATTATCGGCGTGCATCGCGGCGGCGATGGCGTCGGCGGCTTCGACCATCGCGGCAGGATCCGTCGATCCCATCACCGTGTAATGCGTATCAGCCACGCTGCCGATTATGCGCTCCGCCGCCAGATCCCGCAGCCGGTCGATCGGGTATATGACGTTGAGGTCGCGTTGGAACCCGGAACGATCATGGTTGATCGACACATGGGTCATGAGGATATCGGCATTGTCCCAGGTGCCCAGGACGGCTCGATACTCACCCGATCCGAATGGAAACGGCTTGTCGCCGCGACGGATCAACGCAGCACTGCTGACGATCGCCACGCGGCGTTCGGACAGCGCCGGCCCCGCCACAAATGGGGTCGACTCGAACGCCGGGCATGGGATGTTTGCCACGGCGGTTCGGGTCGGCTCCGGAATGTCATCAAGTCGCGCCATACAGGGTCCTCCGTATATTCTCGGTTTAAGGAAAGACTTCGTTCAAGCCGGTTTTGACCGTCTCCAAACCACGGGCCACCGACGGAACACACCGATCGCGCCCAGAAGGCCGATCGTGACAAGCAACAGCCCGGCAATCTGGATCGTATTCGGGATTTCACCCACGATCGGTATGCCCATCAGGATCGACACCGCCGGCACCATCGCCGGAAACAACACCGCTCGGCTGACGCCCAGAACCCGAATCGCCTGGCTATACGCAATAATCGCCAGGACGCCCTGGCCCAGACCTTGTACCAGCGCCTGAACCGCCATCGGGCCAGGCGGGCGAGCGCGCAAATAATCCAGCCCATACCAGGCGAGATAACCGGGCAGAATTACCAACAGAGACAGGAACGAAATCACCGCGATCGCGCGAATGGCATGCAGGCGCCAGTGGCGAATCAGGACCGTGAAACCCGCCCAAAGGATCGCGGACGTGAAGAACAGCAGGTCCCCGAACCAACTGTTTGCGCCCGTCTCGGCATGCAGCCCCTGCCAACTGATCAATACTATGCCGGCAATCACCAATCCCGCGCCGACCAGATGGGCGCGGCTGAGCCGTTCTCCCAGCACCGCCGCGGCAATCCCTGTGCTGATGATCGTGACGGATGCCGGATGGATCACCGCACCGTGCGCCAGTGGCGCGAACGCGTAGCCGCCCATCTGCATAAGTGCGAAGGCCGGTCCACCCAGGGCGGTCAGGATAAGGCCGCGCCGCCAGCCGATTCCAGCCAGGGTCGGCAAGCCCCAGTAGACCAGCAAGGGTAGCAGCACGACGCCCGCGACACCGAACCGCATCAAGATCAAATCGCCGGGCGTGAGTCCGACGATAATCCCCGCGCGCGCGGAGGCGAACGACAGAGAAGCACCCAGGGCGAGAATGCATCCGCAGAAATAGCCCCAGGCGTCGGACTGGGTGTTGAGCGCGAAACGGCGAGGGCGCGTCACGGTGACCGGCACCTCGGTCATTTCGGCCAAATGGCGGACAGAACAGGACGCGGTTGCTGGTTCGAGTCCGCCCGAACCGTTTTGCGCAAGTTGGCTCGATCGCGTGACTTGATGACCGCCTCAAGCGCCCCGCGGCTCCGCACATTCCTTGGATCATCGTCGATCATAAGGGACCTTTCCAAGTCGAGGACAGTTAAGGCACCGCCGTATCCGCCGGGGGCACCGTTCGGTACCTCCCGGTTACCTCTCCGGCGCGCGACCGAGCGGCCAGACGCCGACGCTCCGCACGCCAGGACCCAATACTTCAGGTAGTCCGCGTCAGCGCGTTCTAAGTAGCGCCGGTCAGTTTATCCTGGGTCTTCGTCTCGAAGTCGCTGGCATCATGACGCTCGTGCAACTGGCTCGACGGTTCTCCCTGGATGCGATTGACCATGCGGCCGCGTTTGACAGCGGGTCGATCCAGGATGCCATCCGCCCAGCGTTGGACATGCTTGTATTCTTCCACGTTCAGGAACTCGGCGGCCCCGTAGCTCCAGCCCTTCACGAGCCCGCCGTACCAGGGAAACACGGCCATATCGGCGATCGTATAGTCGTGACCACCGAGATACGCATTGTCCGCCAAACGCTTGTCGAGCACGTCAAGCTGACGCTTGACCTCCATCGCGAAACGATCGATCGCATATTCGATCTTGGTAGGAGCGTACGCATAGAAATGGCCGAAGCCACCACCAAGATAAGGCGCGCTGCCCATCTGCCAAAACAGCCAGGACAGGCACTCGGCGCGGGCGGACGGCTCCGTCGGCAAGAAAGCGCCAAATTTTTCAGCGAGATACATCAGGATCGCGCCGGACTCGAAGACCCGTATCGGCGATGGGCCGCTCCGATCCAGAAGCGCCGGAATCTTGGAGTTGGGATTGACCGAAACGAACCCGCTGCCGAATTGATCGCCGTCGCCGATCTTGATCAGCCAGGCGTCATATTCAGCCCCGGCATGACCGAGGGCCAACAACTCCTCCAGCATCACCGTGACTTTTACACCGTTCGGCGTACCCAGGGAATAAAGCTGCAACGGATGACGACCGACCGGCAGCTCCTTGTCGTGCGTGGACCCCGCGACCGGACGATTGATATTCGCGAACCGGCCACCGTTTTCCTTGTTCCAGGCCCAGATTTTCGGCGGTATATAATCGGCTACGTCTGCCATGTTTGACACTCCTGTCTGGTCGAGAAAAGCAACGGTCGGTCAGGCGGCCGGCGGATAATTCGACGGGAACAGGGCACGCAGTGCGACCTCGTCGCGCTCCTGCTTGAAAGCGTGATCGCTCCCCACCGCCCGGGCCCGCGCGACGGCCGGCCGCGCATCGATTTTGGCGAACCATTTCGCGATATTCGGGTAAGCGGCGAGTGGATCGCTTTCGCCCTTCATGACCCGAGACGCGCGATCAATCCATCCCCATAGCGACATATCGGCGATCGTATACTCGCTGCCAACAACAAACGCTCGACCGGCCAGATGGTCGTCTACGACCTTGTAGTGACGTTCTGCCTCCCGCCGGTAGCGATTTCGCGCGTAGTCCATGCCTTCCGGCGCGGCGAACTGGAAATGCACCGCCTGGCCTGAGAACGGGCCCAATCCCGATGCAATGAAGAACAGCCAGGACAAAAGCTCCGGCCGGTCTTCGGGAGCACCGAGAAACTGTCCGGTTTTGTCCGCGAGATACAGCAGAACGGCGCTGGAATCGAACACCCGCGCTTCCCGTCCGCCCGGCCCGTCCGTATCGACAATCGCCGGCACCTTCGCATTCGGATTGATCTTGATGAAGGCCGGCGTGTGCTGCTCGCCCTTGCTCGTGTCGACCGGGACAATTTCATACGGCAGGCCGGATTCTTCAAGAAAGAGAGAAACCTTGGCCGGATTCGGCGTCGGATGGAAGTAGAATCGGATCACTTCGATTTCCTTTCCCTTACGAGGGAGCACGCGGCGTTCGCCGCCGGGGTGGTTTGCCGAGTACGCTGAGCGCCTGGCGGACCGCGCCTTCAAGAACCGCCTGCTTTGGATAGCCGCGCGCGAGCACGCGTAAGCCCATCACCGTCGTCAGAAGCAACTGGGCAGTATCGGCGGCATTGGCCGCACGCGAAATGGTGCCATCGCTCTGCCCCGCGATCACGCATCGCCGAAAGAATGCCTCAAGCTCTTCCATGCGTTCCGCGACGACGTCCGCGATGTCCTGGTCGTGCGGAGCAACCTCCAGCGCCGCATTGGCCAAGAGACAGCCGAGACGGCTTTCAAGCGAACGTTCGACGATTTCCCGCAGAAAGGTTTCGATCGCCTGGCGCGGCGGGAGCGAGTTTTCGAGACGTGTGATGCGAGCACGCATGTTGGCGTCCAGATAGCGATCAAGACATTGTATAAAAAGCGCCCGCTTGTCGCCGAACGCGTTGTAGACACTGGCCTGGCCAAGCCCCATCGCTTGGCCGAGCTCACGGACGGAGGTGGCCGCATAGCCTGCCGCCCAAAACCGCTGCATCGCGGCGTCAAGCGCGGCACCCTCATCGAATTCACGTGGTCGCGCCAAGCTGGATCTATCCTGTCTGGGTCATATTGGAGCGGACGCTATATAATATCTCAGCGGCTTGCAAGGGCCATGACGTGCAAGCCTCTCGTTGCCTGAGATCGTTCGGAAGGGGGGCGATATGTCTGGCGGTTCATAACAGGCGGACCAAAGTAATCGAGGGAACGCGCGCGGCGACGGATTGGTGCACGGAATCTGGTTGTAGGTCCCTCCATAGCTCGGCGCGGTCGGCCGACCGTTAGAGCATTTGCCGATCAGGTTGGCCGGTCGCCCCGCCCCCGTCCGGATCGACCGCGATCACGCGTCCGTCAACTGCGCGAAACGGACCGTTTACGATCCTGACAAACCGCACTCAGAGTGCTACCTGGGCGCGCAGACGAACCCTGGAGAACCGATCGATGAAACGCCGCACCTTCCTGGCGGGCAGCGCCGCCGTTGCCGCAAGCACCGCTGCGGGGGGAGCCCCCAGGGGAGCCATGGCCCAACCCGCGATCGGCGGCAAGACCAGCACGTTGATCCATGTGCCGCAGGCGAACCTGACCAGTCTGGACCCGGTCTGGACCACGGCGGTCGTCACCCGCAACAGCGCGTCTATGCTGTTCGAGACGCTGTTCGGCCGCGACGAGAAGCTCAACCCTAAGCCGCAGATGCTGGAAGGTTACCTGGTCGAGGATAACGGTCTGCGCTGGACCATGAAGCTGCGCGATGGCCTGATGTTCCACGATGGCACGCCGGTTCTGGCACGCGATTGCGTGGCGTCTCTGAACCGCTGGATGCGGCGCGATCCGATCGGGCAGACCATTGCCGAGCGGCTGGACGAGTTGTCCGCGGCGGACGACAAGACCTTGGTGTGGCGGTTGAAGAAGCCGTTCTCGGCGCTCCCCTACGCTCTGGCGAAGACGCAGCCGAGCCCGGTGATTATGCCGGAAAGGCTGGCGATGACGGATCCGTTCAAGCAGATCCCGGAAGTCATTGGCAGCGGCCCGTTCCGCTATGTTCCGAACGAGTATGTGTCCGGTCATCGCGCGGTGTTTGCTCGGAACGACAAGTATAAACCGCGCGATGAGCCGGTCAGCTTTGCCGCCGGCGGTTATCGGGTGATGGTGGACCGGGTGGAATGGCGGGTGATCCCGGATGCGGGCACCGCCGCCAATGCGCTGGTCAGCGGGGAGGTCGATTGGCTGGATGCTCCATTGCCCGATCTGTTGGCGATGCTGCGCAGCAAATCCTCGGTCACGGTGGCGCCGGTGGATATCTACGGCACGTTTGGCGGGCTGCGTCCAAACCATTTGCATGGGCCGACCGCCAACCCCGGTGTGCGGCGGGCGATGATGGCGGCGATCGACCAGGTGGATGTGATGACCGCGGTGATGGGCGGCGATGCGTCGCTGTTCCGCGCTCCAGTCGGGTATTTCATTCCGGGGACGCCATCGGCCAACGATGCCGGCATGGACCGGGTGCGCAAGCGCCCCGATACGGCTGCCATCAAGGCGATGCTCAAGGAATCCGGCTATGGCGGGGAGCGCATCGTGTTTCTGCACCCGACCGATCAGGTCTACTACGACGCCATGAGCCATGTGGTCGCCGCGGCGTTCCGTCAGATCGGGCTGAACCTTGATGAGCAATCGGTGGACTGGGGGACGGTGGTGGAGCGTCGTACCAGCAAGGAGCCGCTGGAAAAGGGCGGCTGGTCGCTGTTTCCGTTCGGGTCTCCGGCGGCGGAGTATCGGGATCCGATCTTTGCCACCAACATCCGCGGCAATGGCGGGGCGGCCTGGTTCGGCTGGCCGAACGATCCGGAGGGCGAGGCGATGCGCACGAAGTGGATGGACAGCACCGATGCGGCGGAACAGAAGCGTCTGGATATGGAGATCCAGGCTCGGGCGTTCGATACCGTGCCGTTTATTCCTTTGGGGCAATATTTGCCGCCGGCGGCGTATCGGAAGTCGTTGACCGGTGTACTGACGGGGGCGATGCCGGTGTTCTGGAACGTCGCGAAGGGGTAGGAAGGGCGGGGGCTTCCGCCCCGGGCCCCGACCAGGGGCTTTGCCCCTGGACCCCACCAAGGGCGACGGCCCTTGGAACCCGGACCATTGGTGCCCTTGGGGATACGGCCCTACACGGATCTATGATCGTCCGTGTCGGGCCGTATCCCCAAGGGCACCTAAAGAATCGCATTCCAAAGGCCGTGCCTTTGGCGGGTCCAGGGCAGAGCCCTGGTCGGGGTCCGGGGCGGAAGCCCCGATTTGCCTCCCCCTCCCCCACATGCCAAAGTCACGACCGGCTGGCGACAGGGTCCAGGCAAGCGACCCACCCAGCGGGAGGGCGACCAAATGGCATATGATCTGTTGGTACGGAATGGGCTCGTCGTAGACGGTTCCGGCATGCCGGCGTTCCGCGGCGACGTTGGTGTCAAAGACGGTAAGATCGTCGAAATCGGCAAGCTGAGCGGCCCCGCCGCGCGCACGGTGAACGCGGACGGACGCGCCATCGCGCCGGGCTTCATCGACAACCACGCACACTACGACGGCCAGGTGACGTGGGATCCGCTCTGCACGTTTTCCCCCCAGCACGGGGCGACGACGGTGATCTTCGGCAACTGCTCCCTGGCGCTGGCGCCGGTGCGGCCCGGGGCAAAAGCCGCGTCCCGGACAGCGGAGTTCCTGTCCTATGTCGAGGCGATCCCGATGGAGGTGCTGTCCACCATCGATGTCGACTGGGAAACGATCCCGCAATACATGGACAAGCTGGACCAGCGGTTGGGTGTCAATACCGGCACGCTGATCGGTCACACGCCGCTGCGCTATTACGTAATGGGCGATGAGTGCCAGAAGCGCGCCGCGACCGCGGACGAAATCAAAGCCATGCAGGACGTCGTCCGCGAAGGCCTGACCGCGGGTGCGCTCGGTCTGTCCCTATCCCGCCAGAAGGGGCATTTCGACCCGCAAGGCGTGCCGATCCCGGCACTTTGGGCCACAGACGAGGAGATCTTCGCCCTCGGTGACGTGCTGCGCGAGTTGGCAACCGGCACGATCCAGGTTGGCGGCGGCGTCGATCAGGAACTGAAGGACGGCATGATGGCCCGCCTGGCCGAGGCCACCGGGCGCATCGTCGTCTACAACAGCCTGAGCCAGACGGTGCGCAATCCCGACAAGTGGAAGCAGCACATCGCCCGCGTCGACGAAACCGCGGCCCAGGGCATCCGGGCGTATCCGATGTGCAGCCCGAACCGGGTGACGCAGGACTTCACGATGAAGAACTGCCAGGTCTTCCGCGGCCTGCCGGTGTGGCATCCAATCCTGATCTCTTCCGACGAGGAGAAGCTGCGCGCCTATGCCGACCCAGTCGTGCGCGAGAAACTACACGCCGAGGCGGTGGAGCGATCCACACCGAGCGGCAATGCCATGGGGTTCTCCAAGACCTGGTGGGATTACATGTGGGTGAACGAACCAGCACTGGAAAAAAACAAGCAGTTCCAGTTCAAGAGCATCGGCGAAATCGCCCAGATGACCGGAAAGCGGGTGATCGACGCATTCCTGGACCTGGTGGTCGAGGAAAAACTGGAGACCCGCTTCCTGCAAGCCGAAAACAACATCGACGATGAGGCGATGACTCGGATCCTGACCTATCCCAACGCCATTATCGGACTGGGGGACGGCGGCGCGCATGTGCAGTTCCATGGTGGATACGGCTACACGACCCGGCTGCTGGGTGAATGGGTGCGGCAACGGAAGGTGTTGACCCTGGAACAGGCGGTGCGGAAACTGACGTTTGAATCGGCGTCGGTGTTCGGCCTGCACGATCGCGGCCTGCTGCGACCTGGGATGGCAGCGGATATCGTCGTATTCGACCCGGCGACGGTCAATGCCGGAAAAGAAACGGTGGTGCGAGATTTCCCCGCCGGCGGCTGGCGTATCCGGGAGGAAGCGATCGGCGTGCACTACACGATCGTGAATGGCACTGTCCTGCTGGAGGATGGGGTGCACACCGGGGCCCTGCCCGGCCGGGTGCTGCGCAATAGCTGGTACCACGCGCACCGGAACTGATTGCGGGAACCAGGCGGGTTCGGCAAGAGATCGCGGCCGGATCTGCCTGGGTCCCGATGGAGCGGACAGGGATCATTGCCGCGTCGGCCCGATGATGTGGCCGCTGTCCCCTTGCGCGGACCGACTGCCAAACGCTCTTCTGCCGTGAGCGTTTGCTGGTCCATGGTCGGATCGCAATCGTGCCAGGTCGTCATGGAAGACGACATCAATGTTGCATTTCGTTGCAAACCTACACTTGCGTGCCGTCCCAAATCGAGTGATAAATCCAATAATAAACCGATCCTATGGGGGGGCTGTC
The DNA here is from genome assembly GCA_943330455.2 of Nitrosovibrio sp. Nv4. Taxonomy (GTDB): domain Bacteria; phylum Pseudomonadota; class Alphaproteobacteria; order Acetobacterales; family Acetobacteraceae; genus Rhodopila. The sequence continues at coordinate 14,844 of CALQHT020000089.1, forward strand.
TTGATGCTGAGGAGCGTCTCGGCGCTGGTGCGTTTTGTTGTAGGTGGCGCGGCGATCCTGGCTTGGGCCACCCCAGCCGCGACGCAGAGCGTCTTTACCTGCAACGGCAGCCCGGCGAGTTGCTCGGTTGGTGCCGGGACCTATACCAGCCCCGCGTCGGTGAGCATCCAATCGCCCAACTTCTCGGCCGACAACGCGGGTACGTTCAACGTGACCGCCTCGCCCACGACGCTTGGGGCCATCACCGTTCAGTCGGTCAGCACCGCCATCAATTTCGATGGCAACCCATCGGGCGGGTTCTCCTTCACGAACAGCAATGCGGTGACGTTCACCGGCCCGAGTTCCCTGGGCACGACATCGAACGTTTATGGCGGTGTGACGCTCAAGAGCCAGGGGGCACCAGGAACGGCTGGATCGTCGGGCGGCGGCGGTGGTGGTACTTCCGGGCCGATCAGCGCCCAGTTCTCGGGCTCTGGGCGGGTGACGACCAATTTCTCCGCTCAGACGGGTGGCACCTATGGCATCCTGATGTCGTCGCTGGGTGGCGGCGGGGGCAGTACCACCTCGGACAAACACAACGCCGGTAACGGGGGGCTGGCCGGCGCGTTGTCGCTGTCCTTGACGTCGGTCAGCATCAGTCAGACCCAGGCGGGCAACCCGGGCGCCGCGATCGCGATGTTCCAGGTTGGCGGCTCGGGCGGGTCCGCGATGAGTCAGGACAACGCCACTGGCGGCAACGGCGGCAACACCGATGCCTTGACCCTGAGCATGCAGGGCGGCGGCGCGAGTTTCATCGGCGGCAATATCGGCGGCAATGGCGCGGTCGCCGCGATCCTGGTCAATCAGCAGGGCGGCGTCGGCGGCAACCTGGCGGACAGCGGCGGTGGCGGCAATGGCGGCGCCGCCGGACCGATGTCACTCACCCTGAACACCGGCGCGAGCGCCCTCGGCGCCTCGGCCATGATCGTCAACCAAATCGGCGGTGTCGGTGGGCTCGGCAATACCTCCACCAACGCCGGGCTGGGCGGCGCGACCGGGCTGATGACCGTCAACATTACCGATGGCTCCTTTACCTCCATTTCGGGTGGCGGTGGCCTGCTGCTGAACCAGACCGGCGGCGCGGGTGGCAGCGGCGACAGCGTGAACGCGCGTGACCACGCCAACGGCAATACCGGTGGCGCCGCGGGTGGCATCACGCTGACGCTTGCACAATCGGGAAGCGGCAACGTGTTCACGGGGGCGTCCGACCAGGCGAACGCGCCCGGACTGAGCGCCCGCTCCACCGGCGGGGCTGGCGGCAGCGGCGCTAATACCGGTGGTGGCCTGCAATCCTTCATCGGCAGCGGGAACGGCGCGAACGGCGGCACCGGCGGCACGGTCAGCGTGACCAGCACGGGCAAGCTGACGGCTTCCACCGGCTACACGTCCTCGCCTGCCATTGCGATGATCAGCACCGGCGGGACCGGCGGCAACGGCGGAGAGGTCACGTTCTCGCTCGACAGTTCCGCGGGCGTTGGTGGCGCCGGGGGCTGGGGTGGTTCGGTCATCCTCAACCTGGGCGCCGGCGTGTCCGCCAGCACCAGTGGAATGTCATCCCCCGCGCTCCTCGCCGCCGGCATTGGCGGCGCCGGCGGCGCGGGCGGGCGGGCGAACGGTGAGTCCGGGGCGACCGGGGCGGCCGGTGGCACGGGCGGGTCTACCAACGCGGTCACCGTTACCCTGGCGTCGGGCGTTACGCTTTCGACGACGGGGGACCAGTCAGCCGGGCTTCTGGTCCAGAGCCTGGGCGGACAGGGCGGGGTCGGCGGCCTGGGATCGGGGGGCTTGCTCACCGGGACAGGCGGGAACGGTGGTTCGGGTGGCGCCGCGGGAGGCGCTGGTGTCAGCCGAGCGATTACCGTGACCTCTGCCGCGACGATCACGACAAAGGGCGCGAGCAGCGTCGGGCTGCTCGCCCAGGCGATCGCTGGCGCGGGCGGCGCGGGGGGCCTGGGAGAGGGAACGAGCGGCAATGGCGGCGCGGGGGGCAACTACGGCGCCGTCGCCCCGATCAGCATCACCAACACCGGGGCCATCACCACCACCGGCGCCCAGGCCTATGGGCTGCTGGCACAATCGGTCGCCGGCGGCGGTGGCACGGGCGGCTCCAGCAGCGGGTTTTTCTCCGACCCCGGGCCGGGAGGGGCGGCCAGCGTCGGCGGGGCGGTGAGCGTCACCCATGGCGGCTCGATCACCGTGTCCGGCAATCAGGCGGACGGGCTTCTGGCGCAGTCGGTTGGCGGCGGCGGCGGCACCGGGGGCAATGGGCAAGGCATCTTCTATAGCCAAGGCGGCAGCGGCGCCGCCGGCGGCAATGGCGGTACGGTCGATGTGACCGTGACCGGTGCCGTCACGACCCGTGGCGACCTGGGCACCGGTGTGGTCGCCCAGAGTATCGGCGGCGGCGGCGGCGATGGCGGCAATGTCCGCAACGACAGTGCCGTGGTCACGGTCGCCATCGGCGGCAGCGCCGGCAAGGGCGGGACGGGCGGCAGCGTCCTCCTGAACATGTCGGGCGCGACCATCAGCACCACCGGAACCGGCGCGGTCGGCGTGCTGGCGCAAGGCGTGGGCGGTGGCGGCGGGGCTGGAGGCGCGTCCTATGGCCTGGCGGTCGGCCCGGTCGTCGCGTTCGGCGCGGTGGTCGGCGGCAGCGGCGGCGTTGCGGGCGATGGCGGTCCCATCTCGGTCCTTCTGGCCAACAACACGCGCATCACGACCTCCGGCAACCAGTCGACGACGGCCGGCGTTGCCAACCCGGTCGACGCGCATGGCCTGCTGCTGCAATCCATCGGCGGCGGTGGCGGCGTGGGCGGCGGCGCTTCGGCCTACACAATCGTGGTCGGGCTGCCGACGCCCTCGGACGCGACGACGCTCAACTTCACCGGGACCTACAGTGCCGGCGGGTCGGGTGGGGCCGGTGGCAACGGCAGCTCGGTCTATGCCGAGCTCGATAGTGGAACGACGATCGCGACAAGCGGCCATGGCGCCTTCGGGGTCCTGGCACAGTCGATCGGCGGCGGTGGCGGCACCGGCGGCGATTCGTCGCTGTTCATGGCCACCATCGGCTCGGGCAACAAATATGTGAAGGTGGGTGGCGGCACCGAGACCTATACGCTCAACATCGCCGTGGGCGGCGGTGCCGGAAGCGGTGGCACAGCCGACCTTGTGTACCTCAACGTCGGCTATGAGGGCGGCGCCACCGTTTCGACGTTCGGCGACTACGCGCCGGGCGTCGTGGCGCAGTCCGTGGGCGGCGGTGGCGGCAACGCGGGCGTCGGCTCCGCGAACGCCTACAGTACGGGCAACACCAGCACCTACGGCTTGAACCTGACCATCGGGCAGAACGGGGGATCGGGTTCGACCGGCGGACCGGCAACGATCGTTCTCTTTCCAGGCACGGTGGTTCGCACCGCCGGTTCGTCCTCCCCCGGCGTCATCGCGCAATCGGCGGGCGGCGGCGGCGGCATCGGTTCGGGCGGTTCGGTCGGCGTCGGCTCGCTCAGCGAGGGGGTCACCTCCAACACCGCGCTCGCGGTTCGCCTGCAGATCGGCCTGGGGCAGCAGGGCGGCACCGGCGGCGCGGCCGGATCGGCCACCGTCCAGAGCCAGGGCATTATACAGACGATCGGCAACGATTCTCCCGGCATCATCGTCCAATCGATCGGCGGCGGCGGCGGCATTGGCGGCACGGCGGGCAATGATTCGGCCGCCACGGATTCGACCGATACCAGCAATGGCACGGCCGCCCTGGTCAAGGGGTCGCGGGCCTCGCTTGTCAGCGGCCCGACGCTGACAGCGCGGTTCGACCTCACGCTGAACATGGGTGGCGACGGCGGCAGCGGCGGGACCGGCGGGCTGGTCACCGTCACACAGCAGGGCAGCATCACGACCTCGGGCGACCATTCCCCGGGCATCCTGGCGCAATCGATCGGCGGCGGTGGCGGCAAGGGCGGGGTCGCGGTCGCGGGATCCGAGACCAACACGCTAAAAAGCATCGCGGCGACCCTCTACATCAACTCCAACGCCTCGCTGGGCATGAGCGGCTCTGGCGGGACGGGCAATGATGGCGGGGCGGTCAATGTCACGCTCAATCCGGGCACCATCGTCACCGGCCTTGCCGGCCAGGGCAGCGCCGGCGCCGGCTTTCTCTCGCATGGCGTCGTGGCGCAGAGCGTGGGCGGCGGTGGCGGCCAGGGCGCGGACGGCACCACCAACCCGGGCGGGGCATTGTATCTGGGTGGTGCCTTCGGCGGCGGTGGTGGCAAGGCGGCCAATGGCGGCGCGGTGACGATCAACCAGACCACGTCCGGCGTCAGTTCCATCACGACCTATGGCAACAGCGCGATTGGCCTGTTTGCCCAGTCGATCGGCGGGGGCGGCGGGATCGCCGGGGCGGGCAGCAGCCTCGTGGCCGGCACAGGCGCGTTCAACGGCACGGTCAGCCTGTCCCTGGGCGGACGCGCCAACGGCACGACCGGGACCGGAGGCACCGTGCTGGTGAACTTCCCCGGCACCACCATCCGCACCTCAGGCTATTCCAGTTTCGGTATCCTGGCGCAGTCGGTCGGCGGCGGCGGCGGCTATGCCAGTGTTTCGGGTGGCGCCACCGTCGACCTGACCGCCTTGGGCGGAACCGGCTCGGTCGGCAATGGCGGAGCGGTAACCGCCAACCTGTCCTCCGCCGGCGGCATCATCACCACGGGCATCGGTGCCCACGGCGTCGTCGCCCAATCGGTCGGCGGCGGCGGCGGCATCGCGATCCAGGCACCGGTGACGAATGTCGCCCCCTCGATCCAGTTCACCGCGCCCAGCGGCGTGTCCAGCACCGGCAGCGGCGTCGGCGGCGCCGTATCGGTCACCTCCCACGCGCCGATCGCGGTCTCCGGCGCCGGCGCCATGGCCATTCTCGCACAGAGCGTCGCCAGCGGCGGCGGCCTGGCCATCCTGCCATCGGGCGCGGTGTTCGCTGGCTCCACCCAGGCGAACCCGACGGGCGTCGGGGCCGGGACCGTCAGCGTCGTGACCCAGGGCACCATCACGGCCAGCGGCGAGAACGGCGTGGCCATCTTCGCGCAGAGCGCCCCGGACAATGTCGGCAATCGATCCGGCGTGGTCACCGTGCTGGTCCAGGGTGGGAACACCCGTGGCATCGTGACCGGCGGGTCCGGCGCACAAGGGGCGGGCATCTGGGTGCTGGGTGGCGAGGAGGGCAACCTGATCACGGTCGATACGGGCGTCACCGTCAGCGCCGCGTCCGGTCTGGCGATCAACTATTACGGCAACTGGGGGGTCGACGTTACCAACCGAGGCACCATCAGCGGCAATTCGACCCTTGGCGGCGGCACGCTGACCAATGCGGGCACGCAGGTCGTCGCCGGCCCCGCCTCCGCCGGGTCCACCTTCTTCGGCCGCACGGTGGTGGACGGCAACTTCGTGCAGACCGCGACCGGACGCATCGTCACGACAGCGGATTTCGCCGGCGGACGAGCCGGCCGGCTGGTGATCACCCGGAACGCGACCCTGGCGGGCGGCATCCAGCTTGCCCCGACCACCTTGCTGCCGAACATCGCCCTGCCGGTGGTGGAAGTGAACGGCACCGTCTCCGGCGGGCTGAGTGGCATTCCCAGCACCCTGTTCGGCTATCAGGTGACCCGTTCGGCGAACCTGTTCCACATCCAGGCCAGCAGCGCGGACTTCACCCCGGCCGGCTTTGTCCTGTCCGCAAGCCAGGCGCAGGTGGCAAGTCACCTGCAGAGCGCTTGGGATCGCGGTGGGCACCCCGCGCTCGCGCCGTTGTTCGCGCTGCTTGGCGCCGCCGCGGATCGCGATCAGGCGACCTATGCGGCGCAACTGCGCCAGCTCTCGGCCGATTCGACCGTGGCCCCGGGCGCGCGGGCAGCGGCCGGCACCCAGGCATTCGCAAGGCTCTTATAGCGGTATTTGTTGAAATCGGCTAGGATGCCACCGGCGGGGGGGCAGCATGGAAGCGACTGCATTCGAAGCGTGGCTTGACGGGATCGCTGGTCTTACCGAATCTCAGCGGCAGCAGGCATTACAGGTGCTGGTCTTA
>CALQHT020000090.1 GCA_943330455.2 Nitrosovibrio sp. Nv4
CATTCATCGATAGACGGCGGCATCAGGAAGCCGGTTAGGCGATCGGTGGGGCGGAAGTTGCTCATTGGCGGCATCCGGGGAGGGAGCGAATCGACGTTACGATTCTAACATGAGCCTCCGGTGGGCGTAAGTCCGACAGGCTGCTAGCGGATAGACGTCGCGCGGATTGGACACGCGCAGCTTGCCGCCGCTGCCATGGTAGGCGTCGGCACCGCGCTCATTGTCCTCGGATTTCTTGAAGTAGGGGAGAACAGAATCCCAATCCCAGCCCTCGCAGCCGAGTTGCCGCCAGTGGTCGTAATCGGCCGGGTTGCCGCGCATATAGACCAGCCCGTTGATGGAACTGGTGCCGCCCAGCACCTTGCCGCGCGAGAGGTAGAGCTTGCGGTTGTTCAGGCGCGCCTCGGGGGCGCTTTCGAACATCCAGTTGATGCGGGGATTGGCATAGGCCTTGGTGTAGCCGATGGGGATGTGGATCCAGGGGCTGGAATCGCGCGGCCCGGCCTCCAGCAGCAGCACGGTATGACGGCCGGATTCCGACAGGCGAGCGGCGACGGCGCATCCGGCGGACCCGGCGCCGGTGACGATGAAGTCGTAGGTCTGGCCGTTCTGGCTCATGTTGGGTGATTCCCTTGTCCCGGTTTGCCGGAAACCGGCGACGCCCTCAGGGTGGAACTCAATCCCATTTTGGCATTGGGCGCCATTACCCACCCGTGGCATGGTACCGGCGCCTGACGCCAGACCGGAGAACCCCCATGCCCGCCCCAACGCCCGCCACGATCGAGTCCGTCCTGCGCCATGTGGATGCCAATCTCGATCGCTCCCGGGATACGTTGTTCGAGCTGCTGTCCATTCCCTCGATCAGCGCGCAACCGGCCCATCGCGACGATTGCGCCCGTGCCGCCGCCTGGTCGCGCGATCAGTTCGCCAGCCTGGGATTCCGCGCGGATATCCGTCCCACACCCGGCCATCCCGTGGTCGTGGCGCATCACGACGGCCCGGCCGGCTATACCGGACCGCATATCCTGTTCTACGGCCATTACGACGTGCAGCCGGTCGACCCGCTGGAGCTCTGGACCAGCCCGCCGTTCGAGCCGCAACTCGTCGATGGCCCGCGCGGCAAGCGGTTCGTGGCGCGCGGCGCGGTGGACGACAAGGGCCAGTGGATGATGTTCGTGGAGGCACTCCGCGCCTGGAACACCAGCGGCGGCGGCATCCCGGCGCGCATCACGGTCGTGCTGGAAGGGGAGGAAGAGGTCGGCTCGGTCAACCTGGAACCGTTCCTGGCGGCGAACAAGGCGGAACTGGTGTCCGATCTGGCGCTGATCAGCGACACTGGCATGTGGGATGTGGAAACGCCGGCGATCACCACGCGGTTGCGAGGCATGAGCTATGTCGAGCTGACCGTGACCTGCGCAAAACGCGACCTGCACTCGGGCCTGTTCGGCGGATCGGCGCTGAACCCGATCAACGTACTGACCCGGATTTTGGGCGATCTGCATGATGCGAACGGCCGCATCCAGTTACCCGGCTTCTATGACAAGGTCGCTCAGGTCACCAATGCGCAACGCGCGCAATGGGATGCGTTGGGGTTCGACGAGACCGCATTCCTGGCCGATATCGGCCTGACCGCGCCGGCCGGGGAGCGTGGCTATTCCGCGCTGGAACGGCTCTGGGCGCGCCCGACCGCGGATATCAACGGCATCTGGGGCGGCTATACCGCGGCCGGCAGCAAAACCGTCATCGCGTCGGAGGCGTCGGCCAAGGTCTCCTTCCGCCTGGTGCCCAACCAGGACCCGGATGAGGTGTTCGAGCAGTTCAACCGCTTCGTCACCGAACGCCTGCCCGCTGGCGCATCGGTCAAGTTCGCCCGGTTCAGTTCGGCGCCGGGTGTCGAGGTCAACGGAGACTCGGAATGGGTGCGGGCGGCCCAGGCGGCTTTGTCCGAGGAATATGGCAAGCCGGCCATCCTGATCGGCAGTGGCGGCTCGATCCCGGTGGTGACGTCGCTGCGCAACGTGTTGGGGATCGACACGTTGCTGATGGGGTTTGGGCTGGACGACGACCAGATCCACAGCCCGAACGAGAAGTTCGAGCAGGTGTGCTTCCATCACGGCATCCGATCGCATGTGCGCCTGCTGGCGAAATTCGCCGGTGGATAGGGGGCTCCTTGCGAGAGGGCGGTCTATTTCCGCGTCCAGTATTGCGCCGCTAGCGGGAATAGCGGGGGGGCCAGCTTGAGCCGCCCGTCTTTGGGTTGGAAGGTGACGGTGATGGCGTGATCCTTACACTTGGTCAGGTCATGGACATTGCCGCCTTCCAGGCTGGTGCCGTTGGCTGCCAGCTTGAAGTTGGTCAGCAGGTAATACCGCTTGGCGCCATCTGGCAGCAGTTTTGCTCCGGATTGGCCAGGGCACTGATCGATCGCGGCGGCCTTGTCGATCGGCGTGCCGTCCTTGCGCCGCACCGTGCCGAGAAGATCGACGATCCAGCCGCAGACCCGGTCTTTGGCGGGATCGGGGCATGGTCCGATCTCGACCTGCGCGCGAGAGGCGTCCGGCGCCTTGGGTTTTGGTTCGGTCAGCCAGAGTCCGTAAACCGGAGGTTGAGATGGCTGCGGTTGCGCGATCGCGCTTGCCGAGAGTGTGGCTGATAATGCAAGTGATACGGCGACAATCCGACAGTCAAAGCGTGGCATTGGAACCTCCTGACCTTGTCGTTTATTCTAGGCATTGCGGGACGAGACGGCTTTCTTGCCGCGTGGCGTTCGGCCTGAGGTTTCGCTGACCCTGCCTACCATGAACGCGGCGGGTCTGCGCATGCCCACCGTAACCGATCCCATTGTCAATCCGTTACGATGGCAACCAATGGCACAGGCTTATTCCAAGCAATCGGCCCCACCACTCGTTAGCGTATTGAGCTTTGCACACGACATCGTCGATCATTCGCCAGTATACATAAAGAACGACCAACGTGGGCATCAGGCGGAGCATCAATATCCACAGACCGGTATGGTCGCGCACCCCGCCTCCGAGGACCCACACAACCCTGGGGTCGGCATTCATTTCGACGCTATTCAGGCTTTCGCGTCCGAGTTTCACGCGCCGCCAGGCATGCCAAACGAAAAAGACGAGCACCGCGAGGGCCAGCACGACCAGCAAGATCGACTGGCTGACCCGCCCCAGGTTGCTGATAATCTCTTTTTCGCCGCTATTGAACAACACGCCGGTGCCGAACGTGATTGCCAGACCCCAGGCCCAGCGGCCGAGGGATGTGTAGTCGTCGATAGCGCGGTTGTATTCGGTAATTGCGAGGTCGATCCTGTCTGCCATGGGCTGTTCCCCCCAAGGTGTCCCGAGCAGGGCTGTTCTGGTTCACCTGTTTCCGGTGTAGGTTGCCACAACCTGGGCAAAGGACCAATCCCATGATCGTGGCCGACGTCATGACCCGCAATGTGCTGTCCGTTTCCCCGGATTCCACCATCGACGAAGCCGCCAGGATGATGCTGGAACGCGGCATTTCCGGATTGTTCGTGGTCGATGCCAAGGGCGAACTCGCCGGCATCGTCACCGAAGGCGACCTCCTGCGCCGCGATGAACTGGGCACCGAGCGCCACCGTCCCTGGTGGCTGCGCATGCTGGTCTCCCCCGGGCGGCAGGCCGCCGATTTCACCCGCACCCATGGGCGGCGTGTCAGCGATGTGATGACGGAGGCCGTCATCTCGGTCGCCACCGATGCGCCGTTGGAAGAAGTCGTTGAAATCATGGAGGAGAACCGGATCAAGCGCGTCGCCGTCGTCGCCAGGAAGCGCGTCGTTGGGGTGGTCAGCCGGTCGGACCTGCTGCGTGCCCTGGTCGGCCATTCCCGTTCCGCCGCGCCGGTCAGCACCGACGATCGCTCGATCCGGGAAACCATTCTGGACGGGCTGGACAACGCATCCTGGGCGCCGGCGACGACCTTGAGCGTCAACGTCGCCGGTGGTGTCGTCGATCTTTGGGGCACCATCATGGACGAGAAGGAACGGCGGGCGATCCGCATTCTGGCGGAGAACACACCCGGCGTGACCGCGGTGCACGACCACCTGGTGTTCGTGGAACCCTATTCCGGCACGGTGATCGAGCCGCCGGAGGAAAAGAAATAGGCGCTTACCGATTGCTGGCAGCAACGAACCCCACGCGGCCTTCGTGCGTACCGCGCCCGCAACCAAACGTCCCCGGTGACCGCGCGTTCCGCCCGCGATCACCCGCCGGCAGCGGCAACCGGCTCCTCCGTCGAGCCTCCAAACACGACCCGTGGCGCTTTCCCCGTTCGGCGCAGGTCGCCTCGTCGCACCGTGATGCCGCGCCGGTCGAGATAGTCCAGCACCTGGATCGCCAGTTGCCGACCATTGCCCAGCCGATCGCGGAATTGCGCGGCGGTAAAGCCGCTGCCACCGATTTCCGCCGCCAATGCGTGTGCGGCCTCGGCCATGCCCATCACGGCCTCTCGCGCGAAGAACCGATCCGGAGCGACCTCCACCACCAGTCCCAGGCGCGCGAATCCCTTGCACGCGCGCCGCAGGGCGACGTCTCCACAGCCGATCCGTTCGGCCGCTTCTCGCAGCAGCGGGGGACGATACGGGTCGGTTTCCAGGAGGGGGCGCAAGCTGTCCCACAGGCGGGCATCCTCGCCGGCCAGGCCACCGCGATGACCCGGCGCGCGCAACAGATGGGCCGCCGCCGTCACTACTCCCGAGGCAACCAGATGGACCGTCAGAGCCGCGAAACTGTCCCGCGGCCGGCGCGTTGGCACGGCCAACCGCAGCGCTTCCATGGCGATACCCGGTTGGGAGGGCTGGCGAGCGTGGAATACAGCCAGAGCCTCCGTTACTTCCCGTGCCAGCGCGCCTACCGCATCCGCCGTGATCAGCCATGAACCGACCGCAAGGGTGTCGGGGAGCAAGGCCGTCAGGCCAGCGTCGGTCAGGCCCCAATCCGCTTGCAGCAGATCGCGGCGGAGCAGGAACGGCGGTTGCGCAAGCAGACCAAGCAGCGCCTGGCGGGTGTCGGTGGTCGTCAGCGCTCGCAGCACGTCCAGCCGAACCGGCCGTCGCCGGTGGCGTTTCGGGGGACGTGGGTCCAGCGCGCGACCGCCGGCGATGGTGCGGCTGGCGGCGGTGTCGCGCAGCACCAGCCGGTCGCCGTGACGCAGAGGCAGCGGCCGGTCCAGCGCCAGATGCGCCAAGCCCGTCGCGCCGGGCGGCAAGATCGCAGGTTCCAGCAGCAACACCCGCGCCGAGGCCTGTCCCGCGCCATGGTGCAGCAGCACCGGCGTTCCGGGTTTGAGGGCCGAACGTTCGGTGCCCAACAGGCGCAGGCTGATGTCGCAGCTTCGTGTGACGGACGCGGCCTCCGGGTCGACGATCCAGTCGCCGCGGCCGATCGCGTCCTTGCGAATGCCCGGCCCGATCAGGTTCAGGGCACAGCGCTCGCCGGTCTTGGCCTGTTCCACGGGGTGGTTGGCGGCATGGATGCCGCGCACCCGGGCTCGCAGGCCGGACGGCAGGACCAGCACGGATTGGCCCACCCGCACCTCGCCCGCCACGACCGATCCGGTGACCACGGTCCCCGCGCCGGCCAGGCTGAAACTGCGGTCCACGGCGAGGCGGAAGCTTCGGTCGCCAGGGGATGCCGCATCGAGAGTCGCCCGACGGGCCGCCTCGGTCAGAAAATGGGCGCGCAGGGGAGCGATTCCGGCACCGGTGATGGTGGAAACCGGAAATACCGCGGCGTCGGCCAGTTCGGTGCCATCCAGCAGGGTGGCAATGTCGAGTTCTACTTCGATGGCGCGGTCGGCATCGACCAGGTCGATCTTGGTCAGTGCCACGACACAGCGGGAAACACCGAGCAGGGAGAGGATTTGGAGGTGCTCGCGGGTTTGCGGCATGAGGCCGTCGTCGGCGGCCACCACCAGCAGTGCCATCCCGATGCTGGATGCGCCGGCGATCATGGTGTGGACCAGCCGTTCGTGTCCGAGCACGTCGACGAATCCCAGCACGTCGCCGTTGTCCAATGGGACGTAGGCGAAACCCAGGTCCAGGGTGATGCCGCGCGCCTTTTCCTCCGGCAGGCGATCGGTGTCGATGCCGGTCAGGGCGCGCACCAGACTGGTCTTGCCGTGGTCGATATGGCCGGCGGTGCCAACGATCATGTCAAAATGACCGAGCTAACCATTGACCGATGCACCGCCCCCTCACCGTCATTGCCGGGTCAAGTCCGGCAATGACGGTGAGGGGACGCCAATGGGTCATGGTTAAGTCGGTTGGCAAAAGGATGCGCGGTGGTCGGTATCGCGGGTCTCTGGCAGCCATCGCGCGGGTCAGATCACCCTTGTTTCCGTCAGGACCGACAGCTCCCCACGCGAAAGTCCCAGTTCGCCGCAGAAGATTTCCGTATTGTGCTCGCCGATCAGCGGTGCTCGCCTGGAAATCCCCCAGGGCGAGCCATTGTAAATCGCCGCTTCCCCCGGATAGACGAAGCTGCGCCCGAGTTCCGGGTGCTCCACCGTTTTCCAGAAGTTGCGATCCTGCAGATGGGCGTCGTCCAGCAGGGCCTCCGGCGCGCGGACCGCGCCCCAGGTGAAGCCTCGGGCCTGCGCGGCGTGATAGACTTCCTCGGCCGGCACGCTGGCGATGAAGGACGCGAGCAGGCCGTCGATGATGTGGGACGTGTGGGCCGCGATCACCGCCGGGTCCTGGTATTTCGGGTCCTTCAGATCGCCGGCCATGCCGTAGACGTCCATCAGATCCGCCAGGTTCTTGACGTTCCTCGGGTTCAGCCCGCCCGAGATCAGCGCGGTCACATAGGTGCCATCCTTGGCGCGGAATTGCGTGCGGGGTGTGGGGCCGGGGGCATGATGCCGACCGGTCTGACGCCGCAGCACCTCGCCGCGATAGACATAGTTGGCGATGGCGGATTCCGTCGTCAGGGCGCAGGCCTCGTGAATCGATACGTCGATATACTGGCCCTGGCCCGACACGGTGCGGAACACCAGCGCAGCCATGATCGCCATGTAGGCGTAATGACATCCCATGTGCCACGCATTGCCGCCGCCCGGAGCGATGGGTGGCGCGTTCGGCACATCCGCCTCGTCATAGCCGCAGGACGCCATTTCGCCGCCCGCCGCCATGTGCAGCAGGTCGGAAGACAGGTAATCCCGCCAGGGTCCGGTCTGCCCGAACGGGGTCAGGGAACACAGGATCAGCCCGGGATTGTCTGCACGCAGCGAATCGAAATCCAGCCTCAGGGACGCCAAGTATCCCGGCCGGAACGTTTCCAGGATGACATCCGCGGTTGCCGCCAGCCGGCGAAACAGTGCCCGCCCATCCGAGGTTTCCAGATTGAGCGTGATGCCCCGCTTCGATGTGTTGTAGTACCAAAACGACAGGCTGCGCTCCGGGTGCGGTATATCGTCCAGGAACGGCCCGACATGACGGTTGCGCTCGCCATCCGGAGGCTCGATCTTGATCACGTCGGCGCCGAGATCGCCGAACAGCTTGCCGCAGAATTGGCCTTTTTCGTCGGAGAGTTCGAGGATTCGCAGGCCGGTCAGCGGGCCTTGTCCCTGCTGTGCGTCGCTCATAGGAGCATGTCCTCCTGGTAGGGAAAGCGCGCTCGTTTGGTGGGCCAGAACGTGCCGTCATCGAAACCGGCGCGCAGGTCGTCGTGGCCGTATCCCAACAGACCCTCCACAATCTCCCGCGTGTGCTCTCCGATCAACGGGCTCGGCCGACTGTTGACCGCCGGCGTCTCCGACAGCTTGAACGGGGCATTCTGGACTTTGTGCACGCCCAGCGCCGAGTGCGGCATGGGCAGGTACATGTCGCGATGGCGGAGTTGCGGGTCATGTTCCACCCGGTCTTCGGCGCTTTGCACGGGGAGTGCGCGCACCCCGGCGGCCTGGCAGAGTTCGGTCAGAGCGTATTTCCCCAAGGTCAGGCTCCAGGCTTCGATATGCGCGTCGAGTTCTTCCTGGTGCTGCAAGCGTCCCGCGACGGTGGCGAACTTGTCCGAAGCGGCCCAGGACGGGGAACCCATGACCCGCACCAGTTGGTTCCATTCCTCGTCGGCGTGGCAGACGATCACGCACCAATCGTTGTAGCCGCCAGGATGCGTGCGATAGGCGTTGTGCGGTGCCACGGTCGGACCGCGATAGTTGTTGACCAGCGGAGTCCCTGGCCAATGCGCTCGATTCCCCGGGGGGAAGCCCGGCCGCTTGGACCCGCGCCCGTTCACGGTGAAATCCAGCAAAGCCGGCCCGTTCAGGGGCACGCTGGAGACCATCTGGGCCTGGTCGATATGCTGGCCGCGCCCGGTCATATTGCGATGGTAAAGACCGGTCAGGGCGCACATCGCCCCATACATGCCGCCGGTGTCGTCCATGTACGACCAGCCCCACCCGGCCGGCGGCTGTTCGGGCAGGCCCGACAGATGCGTCAGCCCCGCCACCGCCTGGGCCACCGGTCCGAACGTGGTGTAGGCGTGATTGCGCCCGGTATGGCCATAGCCCGACATCGACACATAGACGATATCCGGCTTGATCTTGCACATCTCCTCATAGCCGAGGCCCCAGTTCTGCAAGACCCGGGAGCTGAAATTCTCGATCACGATGTCGGAGATGGCGATCAGCCGCTTCACGATCTCCAGCCCCTTGGCGCTGCGCACGTTCAGGCTGAGGCTCTTCTTGTTGACGTTGGTGTCGCTGAAGTTGCCGGACGTGTTCAGGTTGACGTCGAGACCTTGCGGTGTGGTCGAACTCGGCAGCCGGCCGCGTTCGGTTTCCGGCCACTCGATCTTGATGATTTCGGCACCCAGCGCACCCAGCCACCTGGTGGCCCAGGGACCTGCGCGCACCCAACTGAAATCCACCACGCGGATGTTTTCCAGGGCCCTCGGTTGAGACATCGTGTCGTTCTCCTGCTGCGCCGGTGGGGTGGGGTGGGGCGGCTGATTGGTTCAACCCGATGGCTCGGTTGCGTGCTCCCCGCGCCCTGGGTTTGGCGGCGGGCTGAGCGCGCATGGGCCTCATACCAACCCGCCGAACCAATGATCGATGCACCGCCCTCATCGTCATTGCCGGGGCAAGCCCGGCAATGACGATGAGGGGACGCCAATGGGTCACTGTTTCGGGCTGGTCTCGGACATCGGTTTTGTTCGGCCGCGACCGGGATTGTCCTGATCGACGGCCATACGGCCCTCCTTGCCGCGAGTTAACCGCGAACGCCGGCAATCCGCAACGGTGCCACAGGCGGGCCGGCGAGGCCGCGTGAGTTGCCAGCGGCGCCTCCTGGCCGCATGCTTATATCCAACGCGCCGGGATCAACTGGTCGCGATTACCGATGGCGGAGGAACGACGTGAACCCGGAAGCCTTGCTGGCGTGCCTGACGACGCCGGCCTGTATTGTCACGCAGGTCTCCGCCGGAATGATCATCGGAATGCTCATATTCCTCGTCGCATCCGGTGTGACGTTGATCTTCGGCGTTTTGAAAGTGGTGAATTTCACCCATGGCTCGTTCTACATGCTGGGCGTCTATTTCGCCCTGACCGCCTATGGGCTGACCGGCAGTTATGCCGTCTCCCTGCTGGCCGGCGCCATCGGCGTGGGGCTGTTCGGCGTCGTGTTCGAACGCTTCTTCATGAGCAAGGTCTATAACGCGGATGTGCTGATGCAATTGCTGGTCTGCTACGCGTTCATTCTGATCCTGGACGATGTGGTCAAGACCGTCTGGGGTGGCGACTTCCTGAAGATGGGCATGCCCGAGGAATTCGCCCTGCCGCCGATCAAGGTGTGGGACGGGTTCGTGCCGCCCTTCTACGCGTTCCTGACCGTGTTCGCCGTGCTGATCGCGGTGCTGGTGGCGGCGCTGTTGGGTTTGACCCGATTCGGCAAGATCGTCCGTGCCGCGGCGGTGAACCGGCAGATGGTTTCCGTCCTCGGCATCAACACGTCGCTGGTTTACGCCTTGATTTTCGGCCTGGGATCCGTGTTGGCCGGTCTCGCGGGCGCGCTGGCCGCACCGGTGCGTTCCGCCGTGCCGGGCATGGGGTTCGACATCCTGATCGAGAGCTTCATCGTCACCGTGATCGGCGGCATGGGCTCGATGGGCGGGGCCTTCATCGCCGCCATCGGCATCGGCCTGATCCGCTCCTTCGGCACGATCGGCTTCCCGCTGGCGACCGAGGGCGTGATGTTCGCGATCATGGCGATCGTGCTGCTGATCAAACCGACCGGGTTGTTCGGACGGAGGGCTGCCTGACATGACCGCGCGGTTGGAGGTTCTGGCGGGCGTCGTCCTCGGCGCCCTAGTGGTCGCATTAACCCTGGCGTTCGGCGACAAGGCGTTGCTGGATGTGCTGATGCGATTGGCGATTTTCGGATTGCTGGCGCTCTCGCTGAATATTCTGGTGGGCTACACCGGGCTGGTTTCGTTCGGGCACGCGATGTTTTTCGGCCTCGGCGCCTACTCCTTCGGGTTGCTGATGCAGTCGGGCGCGGTGTCCATCCCGTCGGCGGCGCTGATCACCCTTGTGGTGGCCTGTATCTGGGGGGGCGTCGTCGGGACGTTCTGCATCCGGCTGGACGACATCTATTTCTCGTTCCTGACCCTGGCGTTTCAGATGTTGCTCTATTCCATCATCATCGGTTGGGTATCGCTGACCGGAGGCGATCAGGGGCTGATGGGCGGCATTCCGCGCCCGCCGTTCCTGGGCATCAACCTGGCCGAACCGCGGCAATTGTTCGTGCTGATCGTCGTGGTGTTCGTCGTCTGCGTGCTGGCCATCCGCCAGATCGTGCAATCGCCCTTCGGCTTCGCGTTGCGCATGATCCGCGACAACGCCGAACGCGCGCGCTTCCTGGGCCTGCCGGTGCAACGCTACAAGTTGATCGCCTTCGTGCTGTCCGGTTTCTTCGGCTCCGTGTCCGGCATCCTCATGAGCCTCTATGTCTCCGGCGCCTATCCCAACTTCGCGTTCTGGAGCATGTCGGGCGATGCCATCTTCATGATCATCCTGGGCGGGCTGACGGTGTTCCTCGGCCCGCTGGTCGGGGCCGCGGTGTTCCTGCTGCTGAACGACAACATCACGCGCCTGACCGAGCACCACGGCATCGTCATGGGCGTCGTGCTGCTGGCGATCGTGCTGGGGATGCGCAAAGGCTTCCTGGATGTGCTGGACGAATGGTGGCAGGCGCGGGCGTCGCGCGCCGAAGCGCGGGCAGGGGGAGACAGACAATGACCGCGCGTCTTGCCATCACCGGCCTGATGAAACGGTTCGGCGGCGTCGTGGCGACCGACAACGTGACGCTCGACTTCGCGCCTGGCTCGCTGACCGCCATTATCGGGCCCAACGGTGCCGGGAAAACCACCTTCTTCAACCTGATCACCGGCAAGCTGAAACCGGATGGCGGGGAAATCCGCCTGGATGGAGTCGATATCTCCGGCCAGACCCAGTCTGAAATCGTGCGCCGGGGAATCGGACGCGCCTTTCAGGTCGCCAGCATCTTTCCCCGTTTCACCGTGGAGGATGCGCTGACCGCCGCCGTGCTGACGCATCGGCAGCAGACGTCGTCGATGCTGCGGCGGTTTCCGCTGCCGGACGCGGCTTCGCGAGCAAGGGAAATCATGGCGCTGGTCGGCCTGGAACGGGTCGGGAAAACCCCGTCCCGCTATCTGTCACATGGCGATCAGAAACTGCTGGATATCGCTCTGGCCTTGGCGCTGGAACCGAAGGTCCTGTTGCTGGACGAACCCACCGCCGGCATGGGACCGGAAGAACGCTGGCAGATGATCGAACGGGTGCAGCGCCTGTGGTCGGAAGTCGGCATGACCCTGGTGTTCATCGAGCACGACATGGATATCGTCTTCAAGATCGCGCAAACCATCCGTGTGCTGCGCTACGGCAAGGTGCTGGCGGAGGGCACGCCCGACGAAATCCGCTCCAACGAGGCGGTCATCGAAGCCTATCTCGGCACCAGCCTGGAGGAACCGGCATGACCGACAATGCAGCCCCTGGCGCGCCGCAGTTGAGCGTGCGCGGCATCGACGTGTTCTACGGCGCCAGCCAGATCCTGTTCGGCGTCGATCTGATGGTGGAGCGCGGCACCACCGTCGCCCTGCTGGGTCGCAATGGTGCCGGCAAGAGCACGACGTTCAAGGCCATCGCCGGCGTGGTGCCGCCGCGCTCGGGCACGGTTTCGATGAACGGGCAGGATATCACCGGCCTGGCGCCCTATCGGATCGCGCGCCGCGGCATCGGCTATGTGCCGGAGGATCGGCAGATCTTCCCGGAACATTCCGTGGAAGACAACCTGACCATCGCCGCCAAACCCGGCCTGGATGGGCAGGTCCATTGGACGTTGGAGCGTATCTGGAAAGTGTTCCCCGCGTTGCAATCGATGCGCACACGGATGGGCGGGCGGCTGTCAGGCGGGGAACAGCAGATGCTGACCATCGCCCGCGCCCTGATGGGCAATCCCGATGTCGTCCTGTTGGATGAGCCGTCCGAAGGCCTGGCGCCAATCATCGTCACGCAGATTGCCAAACTGATCGGGGAATTGCGGGCCGAGGGGGTGACCATCCTGCTGGCGGAACAGAACATGCATTTCTGCATCGCCGTCGCCAGCAGCGTGGCGATCATCGACAAGGGCCAGATCGTCTATCGCGGCACCGTTGCCGAACTGAAGCAGAACCAGGAGATCACCAAGCGCTATCTGGCGGTTTGATCGCCCGCCAGGTCGGAGGGGATACCGGGTGCGAACCAAAGTTGGGTGATCGCGTACACGCCTCACCGTCATTGCCCGGCTTGACCCGGCAACCCGCGCTTCAGCGGCAGGGGGTGGGTTGCCGGGTCAAGCCCGTCATTGCCAGTGAGGCGTGTCTGTCGGCCCAAGGTTAGCGTCGTCGACGTTGGTCTGCACAATGTTGAATCGCACCCGGGGATACCATCGGCCCCACTCGATGGTATCCCGTCTTGCGGTAGACCTGACCGGTCAGACAAACCCCTGCGATTTCTTCCACTCGGTTTCGTACTGCGCGATCACCGCCCAGTCCGCATCCTGCACGTCCTTCATGTAGGGCGGCGTCGGCAGAGCGATCCCCCAACCGATCGCATAGTCGATCACCGTCTGATCCTCGGCCCGCATGGTCAGCTTGCCGGCGGAGCCGAACGGGCTGTCGATCGTCATGCCGCGCAGCGCGCTGGCCAACACCTTGCTGTCGATGCTCTTGGTCTTGGTCATGGCGGCCAGCAGGAAATCCGTCGCCGCCGCGGTCTGCCAGGCCCAGTTGCTGGGCGTGACCTTGCCCTTGGTCTGCATCGCATCCGTCCAGGCCTGGTTGGCCGGCGTGTTCGGATAGTTGGGAACGTAGCGGCTGCCTGTATAGGCATCCTTCGGCAACGTCTTGATCTGCTTCAAGGTGGAGATATCGGCGATATTCGGCGAGAACATCCGTGCCCGGTCGAACACCGCGTAAAGACGCGCCTGCTCCAGGAACGACACGATCTCGCCGCCGCCCAGGGTGCAATACACGACCTCGGGCTTCGCGCTCAGGATCTGCGTGACCGTATCGGTGTAATCCGGCGCCTGGAACTTCGGCCACGCCGTCGCAACAATCTCGACGCTCGGTTCCATCTGTTTCAGGAACATGGTGAACTGTGCCTGGATCGCGCGTCCATACGCGAAGTCCTGACAAACCGTCATCCATTTCTTCAGATTCTGGGACTTGATCAGCGCCGAGGCGGCCTGCGCCGCGGCGATCGAGTCCTGCACGCCCTGGCGAGCCACCCGGAACGAATTCGGCGCCCGGATCTTCGGGTCCGCGGTCAGGGTCGAGGTCTCGGACACCGTGTGGATGCAAAGCGTGCCTGTCTCTCGCACCACTTCCTGAATGGCGAAGGCGCCGGCGGTGGTCGACGCGGCAATGATCAGGTCGACCTTGTCGGCATTGATGAATTCCCGGATCACACGCGCCGCCTCATCGGGCTTCGCCTTGTCGTCGCGGACCAGCAACTCCACCTTACGGCCGTCCAGTCCCCCCGCCGCATTGAACGTATCCAATGCCAACTGCGTCGCCGCTCGGCAGGTTTCCCCAATCACCGTGTAAGGCCCCGACAGCACAGTCGGCATGCCGATCTTGATGGGAGCCTTCGCCTGTGCGCGGCTGATGAACGGAAATCCGGTCACCGTTGCGGCGGCGGCCGTCGCAAGAACCGTGCGGCGCGATGGGCCGGTGGGCCGTTTGGCTGGCATGTGAACTTCCTCCCTGAGGCCAGCTTGAACTGACCGTTGATTGATAGACTGATCGTGCTCCGTCCCGATCGCGGCACGACTCGGTTGAAAGAGTGCCGCGCCCTGGATCGGAAGGCAACGCATCGATGCCGTGTGCCGAAAGTCCTGGGTTGTCTATCGGCTATAACGCACGTCCCACGCGTTCGGCGCACCGGCCGAGCGAGGATCGCTGGCGTGGGACGTATTTTGTGCCGAAATACCGGGTCGAGGCGCCCTTATGTCAGGCTGAACCCCTCATAGCCCCGCTCCACCACCTCCGTGCAGATTTCCCGATAGCGCACCATGCCGCCGGCATAGGGCATGAACACCTTGGGTTTGCCGGGGATATTCGCTCCCAGATACCAGGAGTGTTTCGCCATCGGCAGCAACGTCTTGCTCGCGATCTCGTTGACCTCCGCCACCCATTGGTCCATCGCCTCCGGGCGCGCCTCGATCCGTTCAAGCCCCTGCTTGCGCATATAGGCGATGCAGTCCGCGATCCATTCCGCGTGCTGTTCGATCGCCACCGGCATGTTGCACAGCACCGACGGGCTGCCAGGGCCGGTGATGGTGAACAGGTTCGGGAACCCCGCCACTTGCAAGCCCAGGTAGTTCCGCGGTCCCGCTTCCCACGCATCCTTCAACGCCACACCGTCCCGCCCGCGAATATCCATGCGCAGCATCGGCCCCGTCATGGCATCGAAACCGGTCGCGAACACAATGATATCCAACGGATATTCGGCATCCTTGGTGCACACGCCGGCCGGACTGATCCGCTCGATTGGCGCCGCTTTGACGTCCACCAGAGAAACATTCGGTCGGTTGAACGTTTCGAAATACCCGGAATCGATCGGCGGGCGCTTCGCCGCGTAGGGATGATCGATATCCGACAGGAGCGCCGCGGTCTTCGGGTCCTTCACGATTTCCCGGATCTTGCCCTTGATGAACTCCGCCGCCGTGTCGTTCGCCGCCTTGCTCGCCATCATGTCCTTGAAGGATGCGCGGAACTGCAATCCGCCCCGCTCCCAGGCCTTCTCGTAGATCGCTTCGCGTTCCTCAGGCGGGGTTTCGAGCGCCATCCGCTCCTCAATGCGGAACGGTTGCCCGTTCAGGGTCGAATGCGTGGCTTCCCGGATCTCGGTGGGATTGTCCTTGATATATTGCTGGAATTCCGGCGTCAGCGGGACGTTGCGCGCCGGGACCGAGTAGTTGGCCGTGCGCTGGAACACCGTCAGATGCGCCGCGGTCTCGGCGATCACCGGTGCGGCCTGGATGCCGGTGGACCCGGTGCCGATCATCCCGACCCGCTTGCCGGTGAAATCCACGCCTTCGTGCGGCCACTCGCCGGTGTGGTACCAATCGCCCTTGAAACTATCCAGGCCAGGGAAGTTCGGGACATTCGCCGTGGACAGGCACCCGACCGCGGTGATCAGGAATTTCACGACGAAGGTTTCGCCGGCTTCCGTCCGCACATGCCAGCGATTCGTCGCCTGGTCGTAATGCGCGGCGGTCACGCGGGTGTCGAACTGGATATCCTTCTTCAGGTCGAACCGGTCGGCCGCGAAATTCAGGTAGCGCATGATTTCGGCCTGACCCGGATAACGCTCCGACCATTCCCATTCGCGCATCATCTCCGGAGAGAACGTGTACCAATAGGCGTGGCTTTCGGAATCGCAACGAGCGCCGGGATAGCGGTTCCAGTACCACGTGCCACCCACGCCGCTTCCGGCTTCCAGGCTTTTCACCTTCAGCCCCAGCCGATCGCGCAGGCACAGTAGTTGATACAGACCCGCAAAGCCCGCGCCGATCACCAGCGCGTCGAGCTCCGTGGTCCCGCTGGACTTGTCGGTCGCGAAATCCGTCGTCACGTCTGCCATCTTCACCCCAATCCTTTGTCTTGCATCCTGGCGAGAACCCGGGCGGATCGGTTACCCGCCCCGGTGTCTCGCGCCATGACGGCGAAACCCAAGGCCGATAGACGGCCCCACGCGGTCGCCCCTACCGCATTCCCACATATCCGAACAGGAGACGGATTTTCTCGGCGCAAGCGCCAATCCTCCCCGTCATGGCCGAGCTTGACTCGGCCACCTACCCCCGAGTTTTGATCAACGATTGCAAACACGGGTGTTTCCGCCACTGGGTGGGTCGCCGGGTCAAGCCCGGCCATGACGGTGAGGGCGAAGTTGGCGCCCAAGAGCCCCACTCCAAGCAAATCCTTCTCCGTCCCTGGGCGACTCGCCAAATTTGTGAATCCGGTAACGCGGTCGCCCTGGGGTGAGACGTCACCCGATGACGACCGCCTGATCCCAGTCCGGCCTGGACACAGTCGCGCCCAGCCTATTCCGCTGCCAGCCTTTGCTCGCCATGGATCACTTCGTCCAGCGCCGGCTTGATTTCTCGTTGGAAGATCTCCAGCGTCTCGATCACCGCGTCCTTCGGCATCTGGGCATAGTGGTTGACCAGCACGATGTGTTCGGCTGGTAGGACCTTCCACTGCTCGATCAACTGCTTCCGCACGCTTTCCACGGTGCCGAACACGAACAGCCCGGAATTCACCAGCGATTCGAAATAGGCGTTGTTCTCCACCTTGCGCCGACCCATCGCCGCGTAGAAATTCTTCCAGATGTCCAGGTCGTAGGCGCGGATTTTCTCGATCGCCTCTTCCTCGGTCCGCCCGATCTGCATCCAGCGCACCAGGCACTGGTTCTGCCCCCGTGCGTAATGATGGCCATGCTTGGCAGCGGTCTTGCGATACCCTTCCGACAGCGGCCCCGCGGAATCGATGGACGCGAAATAGGTCGGCACAAACCCGTTCCTGCCGCAGAAATCGATCGTTTCCGGGCTGCCCGAGCCGGACACGAACACCTTCGGGTGCGGGTTCTGATAAGGCGCCGGCGCGACCGAGGCCCGCCGCCACACGCCCCGTTCATCGACCTCGCCGGGCGCACCCAGCCTTTGAGTCACCCCTGCGCGCGCCAACGGCCAGTCGCCGATGCCCTCGGCATAAGGAAACGGCACTTTCCAGACCTGCCCGTCATGGGTAAAGCTTTCCTGGGTCCAGGCTTTCACCACCAGCTCGACATTCTCCTCGAAGATCATGCGGTTGCGGGTGTCGTCGTTGATGTCGTCTTCCTGCGTCGTCGCGGTCGCGAACCCGGCATTGGCGGTCAGCGGATTGTAGATCGCGGCCTGCGGCGATTTGGTCGCCCGCGCGCCGTAATGCTGCCCCAGCACATTGGTCCAGCGCGACTGGTAGCCGCGCGCGAAGCCGACAAAGGTGCGCCCGTTCGCCATGTGATCGAGCACGGCGGTCTCCTCGGCCACCCGGATCGGATCGCGCGTGCTCATCACGTAGCCCAACGGCCCGACATTGATGTTCTTGGTCTTGGCGGCCCAGAACGCGTTGGTGGCGGTGGGGGCGGGCGCGACCTCATAGCCCTCCGACCAGAAATGGTGCTCCGGCGTCGCCGCGCCCCAGATGCCGATCTCGTCGGCCGCCTGCACGAGTTCGGTAAAGCCCTCCATGGTCTTGTGATACAGGTCGCGATTACGCCCGATCGGGCGCAACGTAGCGCGCTCCTCCTCGTCCTTCGTGGCGATGACGGGATAGGCCAGCATGATTGGCTTGAGCATTTCCTTAACCCTTCGACCGGAGCCCCCGCCTGACGGATCCCAGGCAGCGTGGCAAAACCGCGATGATGCTAGGCAACTCCGCCGTCCGGATCAAATCGGCCAGCCGTCGGAGGTGGCGCGCGTCGGCCTGGACAGGCTTTCAGCGACGATCCGGAGAGGTAGCTTGCGAAGCTGCCGCCGATGCGGAAAACCTGCCAGCCGAACGGATCGCGTCACCAATGCCATCGGCGCCACAAGCAACGAAGGGGAGCAAGCACCATGAGCAAGGTCATCATCGAACAGAACGGTCCGGTCCGGACCCTCTGGATGAACCGTCCCGAAAAGCGCAACGCGCTGGACACCGAATTGCTGCAAGAGATGATCGACGTTCTGCGCGCGCCCGTCGCCGCCGAGGACCGGGTCCTGGTCATCCGCGGCAAGGGGCCGGTGTTTTGCGCCGGTCTCGACATGGCGCAACGACGGGAAAGCGCCGGCACAGGCCAGGCCAGCGGTATCGAGATCATGCTGCGGGCCATCGAATTGTGCCCGCTGCCGGTCGTCGCCGTCGTGCAGGGCGATGCCATCGCCGGCGGCAACGAGCTGGCGTTGCATTGCGACCTCGTCGTCGCCAGTGAGAGCGCCCGGTTCGGTATGTCGCTGGCGCAGGTCGGCCTCGCGCCAAACTGGTTCCTCGCGAAGAAGCTCATGGAAGTTCTCGGCCCCGTCATCACCCGCGAAATGCTTCTGCTCGGCGATCCAATGCCATCCACCAAACTGCACGCGCTGGGCCTGATCGCCCGCTGCGTGCCGGCGGACCAACTGGAAGCCGAGGCCAGCAAGGTGATCGAGCGCCTCGCCGCCAATGCACCGCTGTCACTGAAGGCGATGAAGGCGCTGACCGTGCGGCAACTCGATTTCCGCGACACGATCCCGCATGAAGACGTGGACGCGTTGGTCCAGGCGACGATGAAAAGCCAGGACGCACGGGAAGGTCTGCAAGCGCGTTTGCAGAAGCGGACGGCTCGGTTTGAGGGGCGGTAGCGCCGCCTGTCGAGGTTGCGGCGAACGATGGACCGTCGGGAGCTGCCGGGGCCCGTGGCTTGACCGCGCCGGCGAACGCGGCACTGTGCGGGGATCGGCTTTGCCGCAAAACAATAGAGGAAGGATCTGTCCATGCCCGATATCGTTGGAACCTGGC
This sequence comes from Nitrosovibrio sp. Nv4, assembly GCA_943330455.2. Classification (GTDB taxonomy): domain Bacteria; phylum Pseudomonadota; class Alphaproteobacteria; order Acetobacterales; family Acetobacteraceae; genus Rhodopila. The sequence continues at coordinate 19,116 of CALQHT020000090.1, forward strand.
GTTTCGTGCGTGCCGTGTCACGCGATGCCGATGGGAAGGAACTGCGCGCGCCCTATGACGGCCAGGGAATGGGCCGCATCGTCGTCGGCGCCGATGGTCGTATGTCGGTGATGATGATCGACGGGCGCAAGGACATCCCGGCCGGCGAAAAGCGCGAATATAGCGGCTATTCTGGCACCTTTAGCTTCGATGGCACGAAGCTGGTCACCCATGTCGATGCCGCGCCCGATCCGAGCCGGATTGGCACCGACCAGCCGCGTGGGGTGCGGTTCGAGAACGGGCTGATGATCCTGCAACCGCCGCCGCGCACGATCGGTGGCGTGGTCGAGCATCGGGAACTGACCTGGGAACGCATTTCCAACGTGTAGTGGTCCGAGGTCGATAAAGATTGCCCCGCACCTGGTGGTCAGGCTCCAACGGTTGTTGCCGTTGGGCCGGTCCACACGGTCGTTGGTCCAGGGCCTACAGCGACGCGCACCAATACTGCTCCATTTGGCGCGGGGGATTCAAAACACGTCATGGTGGGCGCAGGCCCACCATCCACGAATTGGCTGATATCACCACCGCAAGGCGTGGATGGCGGGTCTTCACCCGCCATGACGTGAGGAGACTCGTGCTCCACACCAAACAGAGCGCTTGTTGTTACGAGTCGGCTAACTGCAAAGGGTGGCCATGCCCTTCAGCCGTGGACCTGACTTGGCCCAATCGAAAGGACGCCCGCGAACGACCAGTCCGCCGAGCGTCCGGAGATCGTGTCAGTTGACGGACGGCTGACGGCAGACCTTGCCGACAATGTAGGCGACGCCTTCCGGTCCAACCTTGGTGCTGTGCTGGCAATCGCCGGGTATTTCGCAGTGCTCGCCCGCCTGGAATGTTGTCGATCCGCCATCTCGCGTCACGGTGATCTCGCCACTCAGCACCATGATTCGCACGTCGAAGTCGCCATGCGCGTGGAGCTCTTCGGCGAAGTTGGGTTTTTGACCGCCATTGATCACCTCGAACCCTTCGCGGCGGAGATCGCTCTCGAACGCCTCACGCGAAAGGGGCCCGCCATTCCGCCGGCGGCCGGCGACATAGGCGACGCCCTCGGGGCCGACCAGTTCGGCATGCATGGAGCCGGCGGGGACTTCACAGCATTGTCCCGCCCGGAATGTTTCCGGATTGTTGTCCCGCGTTATGGTGATCTCGCCGCCGAGGACGAGGATCCTGGCGTCGAAGTCATGACAGTGATTGGCTTCCCGCGTGTTGGGTCGCAGGCTGGAGTTGACGACGCGGAAGCCGTCGCGCCGGAGGTCAGCCTCGAATTCAAGACGATCCATCGATGTTCTCCCTGATGCGCTGCGCCGGTTCCGGGATCGGACAGCGCAAGCGTTTGACGGTACGGCCGCGTGTATGGCTGGGCGTTTCCTCGCTGAACTTAGGCGACACGCAAAAACTACCGAGTCGGGTGGTGAGCCACGAGGACGAAGTTTAGCCGGGGCCGATTCCGGCGCGGCCGCGAATTTTCTAGACTCTCTAGATGATAGACAGATCAGCGATTCGCGAACGGTTTACAGCAGTCAGC
>CALQHT020000091.1 GCA_943330455.2 Nitrosovibrio sp. Nv4
CAAGCAAAACCTCATTGAGGAAGTCGCCGCCTGGGAAGCCAGACGAAACAAACACCACGCCAAGGCGGATTGGCAATTCACCACAGCCGAGGCCCGCGTTAAGCTGAAGAGGCTTTACCCCACATTATGAACGACTCGGGGCACTAGGGCGAAGTTGCGCAGCACGAGGCCGCGCGCCTCGGCGAAGGAAGCCGCCCATTCTAGGCCGAGATTTCCCGCGTCGCCTGTCAAAAGGATGGGCTTTCGAGCAGCTGATTGGCCCACACGAACATTTCGTCGAAGCAGAAGTAGCCTTGTTCGCTGCCCGCGCGGCTTGCCGCAACCAGCGCCTGATAGGTGGCCGTGTGAGGCCCGAATTTGCCTTTGTTGCCGCCAGTATAGTCGGGCTGTGTGTAGATGAGCGCCGTCTCCTCCAGTCCGCTCTGCTGCACCGTCCAGCGTGTGGTGTTCGATAGCATGCCCCAGCGCTTCATGAGAGCGATCTGTGTGTCGACGCGGCGCACCTCGATGCCCTTCGACCGCAGCCAGGGTAACGCCAGATACTCGTTCACGAACGAATGGATTGTTCCGACAAAGTGCGGATAGCGGGTGAGCGCGATACCGGCGGCCGAATTGCTGAGTTTGGTACTGATCTCGTTACGTGCTGCATTAGTATGCGAGAGTACGCAAATGCCTTGCTGGCGATGCGGCCAGCGCATCGCCAGCACCGCCAGCTTGGCAACCAGTAATGTCGTCTTCCCGCTGCCCGGACACGCCTCGAAATCGACCGTGTCGAGATTGAGCATCGCCTTGAGACGGCTGTCGTCACCGTCGACGGGCGCGAAGCCGCCGGGTCCCAGCCCCATCAGCGCGGACGCCCAAACAACATCCTGTTCACGTATGAGATCATCGAACATCGCGGTCACGCCACCATCACCGGTTCGCCCGCCGGTGGTGGGGCCGGTGCGTCGAATGGCGCGGTCACATGCGCGATCGCCTCGACGGCATAGGGTGGGAGCTGGCCGCGTAAGGTGTGGGCGTCGAGCTTGCCTTCCTTGACCTCCTTCTCCAGCAATTCTGCCAGATATTGCGCGGCGATAGCCTTCGACGCCCCGTCGGCCTCGAACAGCGCATAGACATGAGCCCCGAGCGTCTCTTGATCGGGCGCAGCGTCCACGATGGCCCGATAGGCCGCGTCCGCGGCGGCGATGACATCGGCTTGGACGGTTGTTCGTGCATTGAGCCGGTCGTCGGCGAGTGCGAGCGACGCGGCGCGAAACACGAACTTGCCGAGACCATGGAACGCGAGATCATATTCGAGCGTCCATTCGCCCGCGACGAATGTTTCGACCTTCTGACCGGAGGCTTTGGCGCGACGATCGGTGCGGCGATGCTCCAATTCGTCGCTATGGAAATCTGCCTTGATCCGCCATTGTCGCTTCGACGGTGGCCTGACAGGTACTGGCTGGCCCGCTTCGAGCTTGCCGATGATCCACGGTGCCATGTCAGGCATCACGTCCATGTCTGTGACGCACGCGACCGGAATATTGATCATGCCGTCCCTCACCGGATCCTCGCGCATGAAGATCCGCGCATAACGGCCGAGGCCGACGCCGCCGACATTGACCACCGACACGCCGTGGTGATGAAAATCGCGGTCGAGCAGTTTTGCGATTACCGGTAGCAAGATGTTCTCGGCGTCACCTTCGACAATCAACACCGCCCGTGCGAAAAACAGATTTGCCTTGGTCACGTCGAGAAAACGCTCGAGGAAACGATAGTCGGACGGGCTGAGCTTCGTCTTGCCCTGGCATAGCGAAAAGGCGCGACCACCTTCGATCAATGCCAGATTGTCGAGATGCAGGTCTGAGGCGAGGTTAGGGCTGTGTGTCGTGACGATGATCTGGATGCGCTGACCGTCGGCCCGTTCCTTTTTAGCCTGCTCCTGCAAGAAGGACATGAGGCGAAGCTGGCGCTGCGGATGGAGATGCGCCTCGGGTTCTTCGATCAGCAGCAGCGGAAAGCCGTCGCTTTCGGCGGCGAGCAGTAGCAGCTCGCAGGCCATGAAAAGCAGATTGTTCGACCCCAGCCCTCGGCTGTGGGCGCTCTCGGCATCGGCCGACGCGGTCAAGGCAAGTTCGAGTTTTTCTAACAGTTGGCGTAGCCTGAGACTGTCCTCCGGCGCGCCAGCGACTCCGATCCGGGCCCGCAGTAGGTCGTTGGCGAACGACAGTGGTGCGAGATAGTCCTCGTTAAGGCGCTTGCGCGCTTGTTTGATGCCTTCGCTTTGGCCAAACAAATGGTTGGCATAGTCACCGAGCCCGAGCACGCTCAGCATCTTCGGGTCGGCCGGCGGATCGGCATTTTGGTCGAACCCGACGCCGGTATCGCGGATCTCCTTCGTATTCTGGAGAATTTGCGAAAGCCGCGATCCGCGGCCCGCGCTCATCGCGCGCTCCGCGTCGCGCAAGGGTCGAAGATAGGTCGCGGTCAGCAAAGACCGCGCCCCAAGGTCAAGCAGGGGACCATCGCCCTTGGCGCCGGTGCGCCATTCGGATGGTAGCACCCGGCGTGAACTTCCTTCTTTGGCGTTGCGTTTTGCCACCCAGGTGATGATGAGCGCGGTCTCAACCGTGCCGCCGATCGTTTCATAGGTGAGGAACTCAGAGAGGGCGCCGCGATCAGCGATGGTGAGACCACGAAATGTTAGCCGGATCACGATTTGATCCGCGCGCTCGGCCCCCGGCGCGGCCTGATGGAAATCAACTGGGTCGACGCGCAGCACATCCTGGTCGCGGGTTCCGAGCACCAGTCGGAGTGCGTCGATTACCGCCGTCTTGCCCGCATCATTCTCGCCGACCAATGCCGTCAGTCCGGGATTGAGCGTCAACACAAAGGCACGGTCGGCAGAACCGAACAGCCGAAAATTCTCGATCTGGACTTCTGCGATATACACTCGACGCCCCCTGGCTTCGCCAAGAGTAGCAGGCAGATCGCGGTCCAGAAACCCCAGCGGGCTTCGCTTTCCAACCCAGATGTCGCACTGTTCGCTCGTCTTCAATCTCGCACTTGCGTCTTTTTTGCTTGTTCGTTCCTGAACAGGAGGCAGCTTCGCGGGCGCACCAAGCCGAGAGACGCAGGGCGGCTAATGGGTCGAGAATAGCGTTAGGCACTGGGCGGCGCTCACGCGCCGCCGCTCCCAAACTTCCAGACCGGAATGCCGAACTTCTTGGCCTTGTCGGCGAGGTTCTCCTGAATGCCCGTGCCAGGGAAGACCATGACCCCGATCGGCAGCACGTCGAGCATCTGGTCGTTGCGCTTGAACGGCGCCGCCTTGCCGTGCTTGGTCCAGTCGGGCTTGAAGGCGATCTGCGTCACTTTGCGATGGTCGGCCCATTTTGCGGCGATGAGCTCGGCACCCTTCGGTGATCCGCCGTGCAGCAGCACCATGTCGGGATGCTTGGCGTGAACCCGGTCGAGCTTGTCCCAGATCAGGCGATGATCGTTGAAATCCAGTCCGCCGGTGAAGGCGATCTTGGGGCCGGCGGGCAATAGCACCTCGTTGGTGGCCCTCCGCTTCGCGGCGAGGAAGTCGCGGCTGTCGATCATGGCCGAGGTCAGGTTGCGGTGGTTGACCTTCGATCCTGAGCGCGGCCGCCAGGCCGAATTTGTGTGGCGCTCGAACTGGTCGGCGGCCTGGTCGCGGAAGAACTCCATGCTGTTCCTGCGCTCGATGAACGTCTGCCCCTCGGCGGTGAGACGCTCCAGTTCGACCGAGCGGATCTCCGAGCCATCCTGTTCCTTCTGGCTGCGCTTCTGCGCCTGCTCGTTGTCGTCCAGTTCGTGCTCGATGCGGCCGACGGCGCGGTGGAAGAGATTGACGGTCGACCAAAGCAGGTCTTCGAGGTCGGGTTCGAGGCGCGTGTCCGCCAGGGTGACGACGAGGGCGTCGAAGATGTCGGCCACGGCGCCGGCGACGGCATTGCCATCGGGTAGCGGTCTCGGGTCAGGCTCGTCCTGGAAGGGGCGATAGCCGTAGAGCTGGAGTTCGGCGAGGACGTGATCGGTCGGGGATGATGTGTGCGGCGGCTCGTAACCGGTGTCGTCGTGTTCGGTCGTCATGGTGCTTCCCTTCGTCGGATCGACCGCGCCCATCGCGGCCTTCTTGGCGACGAAAGGCGGCACGCGGCCCGGACCTGCACCCGAAGCAAAGCGAAGGGCCGAAGCACAGCGGAGGATGGCGGGGGCCGGCTATTTTGCCTCGCGATGTAAAGGCGGGCCTGCCCGCCGACGGAAAATAGTTGGCCACCGCCATTGCCGGTCTGGGCCGTTTGCCGCCCCGATCGCCCTCTCAGAAGGCCGTAGGCGCGGTCCTCTCCGACAAGGCTGGGAATCACCTCGATCGAAAACGGCATGAGACCGGCGCCGCCGCGGACATCGTTTCCCCGTGCCGCTTCATGCCGACAATTCCATGAAACGAGCGACGTCTTCGGGAGCGATCTGCGCCCGCAGTGCTGCCCGTAGCGCGTCGATGCCGAGTGTGCGGAGATCTTCGTTGAAGTCGCCCAGTCGTGGCGACAGGGCTATCACCTCGATCCCGGCCTTGTTCGCGCGGTCGATCAGACTCGCCAAGGCGCCGTCCCCGGCCGGATCGTCGTCACGGGCGATATAGAGCCGGCGCAGCGTCGCTGGGAAAAGGATGGCGGCGAGGTGCGCGGCCGAGAGCGCGGCCACCATCGGCATGGTGGGCATGACGCATCGGAGCGACAGCATGGTTTCGATGCCTTCGCTAGCCGCCAGGACATCGTGCGCCACATCGAAACGGACGGCATTGCCCAGGAGGTTGCCCATCGCCCGTCTCGGCGTGTCGATCGCCGCCTTGTCCCGCCCCGATGGGTCCAGCCAGGTGCGATGCGCGCCGGTGATCTTGCCGTCGAGGCCGGTGACGGCCGCGATCATCGCCGGCCAGGTCTCGGTCGGAGACCATGCATCGGGACGGTAGTAGCAGCGTGGGTGGAAGCGGAGGCTTCCGGTTCCGTGCAAAGCCGTAATGCCGCGATTGCGCAAATACGCTTCGACGACTGTGCCAGAAATCGGCTGCGCCATGGCGAAGAGGCGGCGCGCTGATTCCGGCGATCCAGCCGGTGCGGACGATGGCTGCCGCCCGTGATCTGGCTCTGGCTCCGATCTCGGTAGGCTGAGAAAGTGCCGGGCCTCATTGGCGACGTCGCGGAAATCGGCAAGGCCACAGCTCTCGCGGATGACATCGAGGAGGTCGCCGTGATCGCCGGTCGCCGCGTCGGTCCATTTCCCCGCTGCACCCTTGCCGGATTCCGGGCCTTTCAGCCGGACGAAGAGGGAGCGCCCAGGTGCATTCCTCACGTCGCCGACCAGCCAGTAGCGGCCCTCGCGGCGACCGTTGGAGAGATAATGGCGGCACACCGCCTCGGCATCGCGCGCGAGCCGGTGCGCCAGGTCGGTGGCGTTGAGCGCCATCGTCACGCCGCCGCCCGCTCGGCGACGCGCGCGAGCGGATAGCGTTCCAGCACCTTCGCCAGAATCGCTGGGCCTGCCGCGTCGGTCGGGACGAACATCCTGAGCTTCCACGAGATGATCTCATGGAACAGGCCGTAGGCTCGCAGCCGGTCACGCATCGCGTCGGTGATGCCGGTCAGTTCGATGCGGTTTGTGCCCATGACGCGGACGCGGCGAAGTTGAAGCCCTTCTGCGAGATCGAGAATGGTTCTGCCATCCATCAGCGCAGCGAAAGCGCCATCGGCCGACAGGTTCGACGGACCGGTTTCAAGCGCGGTGGCGACCCACGCCGACGAAACCTTGCGACCGACGATGCGTTCGCCGGTATCGGTCTGGAGCCGATAGACCCGGCTCGACTCGTTCGGCAAACGCTTCCAGATCGGCAGCAAGAGACCCGCGACGATGTGGATCTCGCTGTCGGTGAATTCCGGTACATCGGCGAGTTCGGCCGCCCAGGCACGGGCGAAGCTTTCGCGGTCGGCTTCCCGCCAATGCGTCTGGGGTATCATCGCCAGCGGCATGGCGGGATGCTCCATCGGCCGGATGAGTCGCACGCGGCGTTCGACCTCTCCATCGTCGAGCATTAGACTCGGCGCGGGAGCCTGCACGGCGGCACGGCCCGACTGGCTGTTGACCAGCAGCTGAGCGCGAGGATCGGAGAGCCGGCCCAGCGCCTCGTCGAGCGTGACCGGGCGGTTGCGCTCGCGCTGCGTGATCGTCAGCAGGCGGGTTTCCGCCGAGGTGCCGGGGTGCGTGTAGATGGTCTGCCGGCCGGTGACGACGAAGCTCTCCGCCGTCAGCGTCTCCAGCCCAACATCGTAAGTTCCCGATGCGATGGCGCCCTCGATACGGGCGGTCAGGAGCTGCTCGAACGCCGTGAACAGGATGTTCTGAAGATCGATCGTCAGCGCCAGCAGACGATTGAGGAAGGTGGTGATCGGCGGCAACTCGTCCCTGATGCCGTTGCTGTCGGTCAGCTTCAGCCCGGTTGCATCCTCGAACGCACCCAGTGAGCAGCCATCGACCTTGCCCATGACCAGCAGGACGTAGAGTTGGCGCAATGCGTCGCGGGCGTAGTGGCTCTCCAGATTGTCTTCAGGCCTGAATAGGCCCTGACCGCCGGTCTGGCGCTGGCCCTTGGTGATGGCGCCGAGCGTGTCGAGCCGCCGGGCGATGGTCGAGAGGAAGCGCTTCTCGGCCTTCACATTCGTCGCGATCGGCCGGAACAGCGGCGGCTGCGCCTGGTTGGTGCGGTTGGTCCGCCCTAGGCCTTGGATGGCGGCGTCCGCCTTCCATCCCGCCTCCAGCAGGTAGTGGACGCGCAGGCGGCGGTTCTTCGCCGACAGTTCCGCATGGTAGGACCGCCCGGTCCCTCCGGCGTCCGAGAAGACGAGGATGCGCTTGGCGTCGTCCATGAAGGCCTGAGCCTCGGCAAGATTGGCTGAACCCGCGCGGTTCTCGACGGCGAGGCGATCGATGCCGTCCGATCCGGTTCTACGGATGATCCGGCGCGAGCGGCCCGTCACCTCGGCCACCACCTCCGTGCCGAAGCGCTGGACGATCTGATCGAGCGCCCCATGGACCGGCGGCAACGACGCGAGCTTTTCGATAAGCCGGTCTCGGCGGGCGACGGCCTCGCGGCTCTGGACGGGCTGGCCATCACGATAAACTGGCCGCGAGGCGAGATTGCCCTCGCTGTCGGTGAATGGCTCGTAGAGCTGGGTCGGGAAGCTGTGCGCCAGATAATCCAGCACGTACTCGCGCGGCGTGATGTCGACCTGAACGTCGCCCCATTCCTCGGTCGGAATCTCGGCAAGGCGGCGCTCCATCAGCGCCTCGCCGGTCGAGACGATCTGGATCACAGCGGCGTGGCCTGCCGTCAGATCGCGCTCGACCGCAGCGATCAGCGAAGGCGTCTTCATCGCCGTGATGAGGTGATTGAAGAAACGCTGCTTGGCGCTCTCGAAAGCCGACCGCGCGGCGGACTTGGCCTGGGCGTTCAGCGTGCCTGTTTCGCCGGTGACATTGGTCGCTTCCAGCGCGGCATCGAGGTTGTTGTGGATGACGCCGAACGCGCCCGCATAGGCGTCGTAGATGCGGATCTGCTCATCGGTGAGCCGATGTTCGACCAACTCATATTCGACCCCCTCGTAGCTGAGCGATCGGGCCGCGTAGAGGCCGAGGGCCTTCATGTCGCGGGCCAGGACTTCCATGGCGGCGACGCCGCCGGCCTCGATCGCCTCGACGAACTCCGCCCGTGTGGCGAAGGGGAAATCCTCGCCGCCCCAGAGTCCGAGACGCTGGGCGTACGCGAGATTGTGGACCGTGGTGGCGCCGGTTGCCGAGACATAGACGACGCGCGCGTTCGGCAATGCGTGTTGGAGGCGAAGCCCGGCGCGGCCCTGCTGCGAGGCGGCCTGGTCGCCGCGTTCTCCCTTGCCGCCGGCGGCGTTCTGCATGGCATGGCTCTCGTCGAAAATGATGACCCCGTCGAAGTCGGAGCCTAACCATTCGACGGTCTGCCTGACTCGCGAAACCTTCTCGTCGCGCGCATCGGAGCGTAGCGTGGCGTAGGTGGTGAATAGGACGCCTTGCTCCAACCGGATCGGAGTCCCCTGACGGAAGCGCGACAGCGGCGTCACCAGAAGCCGTTCCTGCCCGAGGGCCGACCAATCGCGCTGGGCGTCCTCGATCAGCTTGTCGGATTTCGACACCCAGACCGCGCGGCGGCGGCCCTTCATCCAGTTGTCGAGCAGAATGCCAGCAACCTGTCGGCCCTTGCCGGCGCCGGTGCCGTCGCCGAGAAACCAGCCGCGGCGGAAGCGGACGGCGTTTTCGGCGTCGTCGGGCGCGGCCGAGACGATGTCGAAGGTCTCGTCCACCGTCCACGATCCGGCGAGATGACCGCAATGGGCCTCGCCGGCAGTGATCACGCTTTCGAGCTGGGCGTCAGACAGCATGCCGTCCGCGACGACCTTGGCGGGCAGGTGCGGCCGATAGCTGGGCTTGGGCGGCGCCACCGACGCCATCGCCGCCGATTGCACCAGTTTGGTGGGGTGAGCCTGAGAGCCGGGAATACGGATCGACTGCAATCCGTATCCTTCATAGAGCGCCTCGGTGATGTGACCGCCCTCGACCGGCATCCAGTCGACGGTCTCATAAGTCAGATCAACCGCCTCCGGCTCGGGCGTCGCGGCCGGGAAGGACGAAGGGCGCGGCGGAACGCGCTGCGGCCGTGAGGCGGCGGGACGAACCGTGGCGCGGGTGATGACCGGCGTGGCGAGCGGGAGCCTCGGCGGAACGGATTCGGCGATCCAACCAAGCAAGGTCGCGGCATCGGGCGCGCAAGGGTGCAAAGTCGGAAACACGCTCGGATCGGCGGCGGGCAGACGGTCGATCACGGTCAGGCGGGTGTCGATGGTCGTGCCATGCTTGGCATAGACCGATCCATCGATGGCGGCCGAGAACACGATGCGCCCGCGTTCCTGCAACCGGACGAACGCGTCGGCCCACGCCGGATTGTCGGGCGCGCAGTTCGCCCCGGTGATCGCGACCAATCGGCCGCCATCGGCGAGACGCACGAGCGCCGAGGCGATGTGGCGCAGGGCGGCGTCGGCCATGCTGCGATCGACGTTCGCGAGCGCGGAGAACGGCGGGTTCATGAGCACGACGCTTGGAACGACGCCGGCGTCGAGATGATCGTGGATCTGCGCGGCGTCGTGGCGGGTGACCGCGATGCCGGGGAACAGATGGCCCAGTAGCCCGGCGCGCGTGTCGGCCAGCTCATTGAGAACGAGCGAGCCGGCCGCGAACTCGGCGAGGATGGCGAGCAGCCCGGTTCCTGCCGAAGGCTCCAGCACGAGATCGGCGGGCGTGATCGCGGCGGCGGCGCTGGCCGCGAGGCCCAGAGCGATCGGCGTCGAGAATTGCTGAAGCGCCTGGCTCTCTTCGGAGCGGCGCGTGTGGGTCGGGAGAAGGCCGGCGATCTTGGCCAGCATCGGCAGCATGGCGGCCGGTGAAGATGCCCGGGCGCGGATGGCTGGGCCGAACTTGCGCAGGAACAGGACGGTCGCCGCTTCGCAGGCGTCGTAGGCGGTCTTCCAGTTCCAGGCGCCATCGGCGTCGGAACCGCCGAAGGCGGAGACCATCGATGCCCGGAGCGTCGGTGCATCGACACGCTGGCCACGTTCGAGATGGGGGAGGATCATCCGTGCGGCATAAGCCAGCGCGTCGGCGGTCGCCGGAGCGGGGGGCGCGCCCGGGGACGGCGCGGCCGCGAAGGCGGCCGTGGAAGCGGGTTTCATCGTCATGAAGGGAACCTCGGGAGAGCCGGAACGGGTCGAGCCGAGGGGCGCTCTCTCTCGACCCCAACGGCTCAAACCCTTCCCGGCAATCCTCTCCCTCTCGGGACGCCCAAGAAGAAAAGGACCCGGCGCTGGGCGCCGGACCCTTTGATGTCGAGCGGAAGAAAACGCCTACTCACCCCGTGGGATCGACGAGCCGGTAGGACCGCCTCTTGATGTTGGGAATCCGATAGGTGCTGCAGGAGCCGGACGCACGAAAGAGCACGGTGCGATGGCTGCGCGGATTGGCAATGACTTCCAACTGCTGGAAGCTTCGGTCATCGGCGAACGAGAGCGGCTCGTCGAAGACGATCACCTGGCCAGCGCGCGGGTTCGGCTTGGAGGCCCTCGTGCGCCGAGCGACAGTGTTTTCGCGGCACCGAGCCCGCCATTGCATCGCATATTCGCGGTCAGTCGGCGTCAGCAGATCGAGAATCTGTTCGGGGCAATCGGACTCACATGGCCCCATCGATTCTTCCATATCCTTGTAGCCGAAGATGTAGCCCTCGGGGTCGCGCGGATTGTATCGGACGAGGCAGATGGCGGCCCAGACCTCCCGCTGACCAGTGGCCACGCGGACCTGCTCCACGGCGGCGTAATATACGCGCATGCCCACAAGCGCGGAGCGCAGCACTTTGGAAATTAAGTCGGGGCGCTCGTGCGTGAACTGGGCGTCGAGATATTGGCGCGGGCCGGAATGGCCCTTGAGGGATTTCATGTAGAGCCAGCCCATAACTGTCTCCTTTCGATGTGAGATGAACGCGATGCGCGCGGTGAGCGCGGCGCAGGGTTGGTTTTGAAAGTCCCCCCGATCAGCGGATCGGAGCGAGCCGTTGTTCGGCTTCGCGTATCGCCGCGAGCGCGGCGCGAAACTCGGCGGCGCCTTGCTCCTCTGACAGGTCGCTGCATTCGACGACGGCGAGACAGCCGGCGTGGATGTCAGAGTCATTGACCGCGTCGGCCGTAAGACGGGTGAGCGTGGGATCGGCCTCGATTGCCTGGCCGATCCGTTGCCTGACGGCGTCTTCGCGGATGCGGAGCAGAACATGCACGCCGTCATCGGCGGCATCTCCCTCCTTCTCCGCGAGGAAGTTCTCGAGGATGTCATTGGTGGATTTGCCAACAATCGCGTCCGCCGTGATCAGCACCGCCATGCCGCCGAAGCCGTCCGGCCGCATCTTCGAGCAGGTGAAAGACGTAACCGCGGTGACGTAGCGGAGCGTGGATGAGCGCCGGACGATGTCCTGGAAAATGAACTCCCAGGATGTGCCGCTGAAATCGATCTCGATCTCGGTGTCGTCGGTGGATGCGATCGCCACGCGCTCGGCGATGTACGTGGTCGCCGTGCTGTCGATTCCTGCGGATGCATCGAACGCCGCACGAAGTTCGTCGATCGAAAGCCCGATAGTGTCGCTCGGACCGAGAGAGGTGTTGAAGTACATCGCCTCGCCATCCGGCTCGGCATCGAAGATGAGGCTGAGCAAGAGACGTTCGAGCGGCGTCATGTCGGTGATCGGGACCGATTGCTGAATGACGGTGGGTGAGAAGTAGTCGGCCATGTCGGGTCTCCAGAAATGCGAAAGCCCGGCACGATGGCCGGGCTTTTCGTTGCGTTTACGTGGAAGAGTGATCAGCCGGCGGCGGCGAATGGATCGACGTCGCATTGGATCGGCTGGGCGCGCCCCATCCAGGGCTCGGGACGGATGCAGCGCACCCAATCCGCGAAGCTCGGGATGAAGCCGAGGTCTTCGCGTACATGCTGCTCGCCGATCAGCCGGACCGGCACCACGCGGCCGGTCGAGATCGTGATCGTCGGGCTGAAGAAGCGCTCCAGCATGAAGATGCCTTCGGCATGATGGCGCAACGCGCGGTGCCGAAAATCAGCGGTGATGGCTTTCGACTCGTCGAACCATTGGTGAAGCGGCAGATAGTCCTCGGCCGCGCCGCCCCATTTCTTCACCGAGGAAAGCGCGTGATGAAAACAATGTCCCATCGTCACCTCCTCAGAATACGTGCTGGGAATAATCGGACTCCATGTGCCGCTCGTTGTAGTCGAGCGTAATGGTCCGTTCGGCGACGTCGAAGATGAAGTCGCCGTAGGCCCCGTCGCTATTTTCCCAGCCGTCGTGGGTTTCCTCGAGAAAATCGTAGGCCAACCGCTCGATTGCGTCGCGGACGGAAATCTGCGTCCGTTCGGGGTCAGCGTGGCCCCAGACGGCGGCGGCGATCTCGATATTGCCGTGCGGCAGGGCGACGACATCGTCGCCGGCTTTTGCTTCGATGTCCTCGATCTGCCCGCTGTCGCCATATCCGTCGAAACGGACGGTGACGATGGTGAGGCCGGCGGCGGTGAGCGCGTCGAAGACGACCGCCTTGTTCGTGGGACGCAGTTCGGCGTTGAGGCGATCGTGCTCGCCGCGCTGGACGTCCCAATCGGTGAGCGTCGGGGCGGTTATTGGGGTGATGGGGGAATGCTCGGTCATGGCATGGCTCCGAAAGCGAGAAAGCCCGGCGCGATGGCCGGGCTTTCGGGTGGAATTGCATAGAGAAACGGGTGCGGGGCGGCCGAAGCCACCCCGCACGTCGACAGTCACTCGGCCGCGACCATGTGCGCCGGCTCTTCGTCGGCGTCGGCGGGCGCTTCGTCCTCGTCACCCGCGAGGAAGTCCGGCAGCGCCTCGGACTCGCCGGTCGACTCGTCGGCGACGGGTGCGACCTCGACGAGACGAAGCGGCTCCGGCAGCCAACCCGTGCCAGCAAGCAGCCGCTCGGCCTCCTTGGCCATTTCGGTCTTCTTGAGGTGGTCGATGAGCTGTGCCGACTGCTCGCCCTTGGCCTCGCGCACGGCTTCGAGGATGCGCGCCTTCGGAACCCGGCCGAGGTAGTTATCGACGGTCGGCGCCCAGCCGGCGGTGGCCAAGTCGAGATTGACGGTCCGGGCGAGCTGGTCGCCATGCGCGAAAGCCTCCGGACGCCGGTTCCAAGGCTCCTTCACGACATTGACTGTGAGGGCGGCGCAGTGAGCGAAGAGCGCAGCTTGGCTGTCGCTGTCGAATGCCGTCAGCGAGTCCCAGAGAGCCGCCGGCGCTTCAGGCAACTGCTTGGCCCACTGCGCGTGCCGTGCATCGATCGCCTTGGCGGAGGCGGTCTCCGCCAACCCCGCCGCCTGCACGCTGAAGCCGGAGTGCTTCGCCGTGATCTCGAGGCAGGTGTTCGAGGCGTAGCGGTAGAAAGCGTTGAGGCAGAGGGCGTGCAGCACCGCCTGGAAGGCGATGTGTGGATCGCTTGCCAGCGCATCCCGCAACGCCAGGGTGCGATGGGCGGTCAGCTCGGTCACCAACCGATCCGAAAGCGGACGGATGGTCTCGTCCTCCTCCGGCGTGTCGATCTCGGAACCCGTCGGCGCGCCGCCGATGGTGATGACGGCCCGGTGGACGGCGCCGCTCGCACGGGCGACGGCCTCCGGTGCATCGCCATCGCCGCCCTGGACCGGCTCGACCGGTGCTTCGTCCTCGGGGCGGAGGAAGGCGCGTTCGATGTGCAACGCCCCGTCATTGTCGATGCTGACGAAGATGCCCGCGCGAGCGATCTCGGACGGATCGTAGCGGACGGGCCGGTTCTCGAACGCCGCGATCGCGGTCTCGATCTCGCCGAGGCGCTGATCGACCTCGTCGGGCAACTCGTCGGCTTGCGCGTATTGCTCCTCAAGCGCGTCCTGTTCGGCCTTCAACGCGGCGAAGCTGGCGTTCTCCTCTTCGCTGAGTTCGACCGTCTCGCCGGTGAGGCGGCGCAGACCGGCGGCGTAGCCATAGGGGAAGTCGGTGGCGACCGCGATCCAGCTCCAACCCTCCGCCCGCAGCGTCTCGGCCTCGGCCTGGAGCTTCTCGGTCACAAGCCGATCGAGCAACGCCGGATCCTGCAGCCAGCCGCCATCGTCATGCTGGAAGAGGTCGCGCATGACCACGCCGCCGGCGACTTCGTAGACATCCATGCCGACGAACTGCGCGCGGCGGTCGGAGGCCCGGACTGCTCCCTCGGTGAGCTGGCGCCGGATCAAATAGGGCTCCTTGTTGTAGGAGCGCGAGACGGCGTCCCAGACCTGCTCCTGACGAGCATGGTCGTTGGTGACGGTGAACGCCATCAACTGCTCCAGCGTCATGCCGTCCTCGGCATAGATGTCGAGGAGCTTGTCGGAGACGGCGGCCAGTCGCAGGCGCTGCTTCACCACGGTCGGCGTCACGAAGAACCGGGCGGCTATCTCTTCGTCGCCAAGGTCCTTATCGCGCAGCGCCTGGAAGGCGCGGAACTGATCGAGCGGATGGAGCGCGACTCGCTGGATGTTCTCGGCCAGCGAATCCTCCTCGGCGATGCCACCCTCGCGCACGACGCAGGGGACCAGCGCGGTCTTCGCCAGGCGCTTTTGCTTGACCAGCAGTTCGAGCGCCCGGAAGCGCCGGCCACCAGCCGGGATTTCGAACATGCCGGTCTCCTGGCCTTCGGCGTCGAGAACCGGCCGGACGCTGAGGCTCTGCAAGAGCGTGCGTCGGGCGATGTCCTCGGCCAGTTCCTCGATCGAGACGCCGGCCTTCACGCGCCGGACGTTCGCCTGGCTGAGCACCAGCTTGTTGAAGGGGATGTCGCGCGAGGCGCTGAGAGTGATCTTCTGAACGGCGGTAGCCATGTTGGATTCTCCGTGACGGGCAGCCGAAAGACTCTCTCTCGACTTCCAACCCGTCACGAAAAACCCAGCCTTCCTCTTCCTCTCTTTGATGCCACAGACGCGGAAAGCCACAGACGCGGAAAGGCGGCTTTCCGTAGACCCGAACGGAACCATCACGCCGCTTCCCGCTCGTCCGTCATCGCATTGGCCTCGATATGGTCGGGCCGGAACGCTAGCAGATAGTCGGCTGCCTTCGACGCGGCGCTGGCGGCTCGGACGATGACGCGATCATCCTCCCGCAGCACGTCCAGCCAGGAGCCGAGATAATCGGCATGGCGCACGGTCGGCACGATGCCGAGCGAAGCGCACACGAAGGCGCTGGTCATCTCCGCGACAAGCTCTTCCTTGGCATAAAGGGCGGAGCCGAAGGCGCCCGACAGATCGCGCGCCAGCCGCGATGGATGTCCAACCCAGTGACCGAGCTCGTGCAGGGCCGTCCGGTGCCAGTTGATCGGCTCGAAATAGGCGTCGGGCCGCGGCACTCGGATGTAGTCGCTGCCCGGGCTGTAGAAAGCGCGGTCGCCGCCGATGCGGAAATCTGCGCCGGTTGCGCTGATCAAGGCCTCGGCTTCGGGCAGGATCATGCCCGAGGGCACGGGTGGCGGTGCGGTGACCAGCCCGTCAGGAAGGTTCTCACACTGATCCGTGTTGAACACTGTGAACCGCTTGAGGAACGGGATGGCGCCAGGCTCGTCGCCGTCGCGTTCGGCCCGCCGGCGTTCGTCCTCTGGCGTGAAGCGATCGGCATAGACGACGGTAGTGCCGTGCTCGCCCTTGCGGACGTTGCCGCCGAGGCTCAAGGCTTGGCGGAAGGTGAGCCAGCTTTGGCCGACGAACCCTCGCTCAATGACCGCGCCCCACAGAATGAGCACATTCACGCCGGAGTAACGGCGCTGTGTCGTGGCGTTCTTCGGCATGGCGAGCGGCGCCTTCGCTGCCGCCGTTCCCCAGGGCTGGACCCAGGGCACACGGCCGGCTTCCAGTTCGGCGATGATCTTGTCGGTGATTTCGGCATAGAGGCTCGTCCGGTCCTGGCCGGAACGGGCGCGAGCGGTGTGTCTGGACATCGCGGATCTCCGCGACGGGCGCCGCGAGCCTCTCTCGCGACCTTCAACCCGTCACGAAAACCCCGTCCGCACTCTCACTCTCGGGGCGTTGCGGGGTGCCCCCGCAGATGGGGGTGCGCCGGCGACTCCGGCGCCGGCCAGGGGGAAGGCTTTCCCCTGTATCGGTCTCGTTTGGCGTTGGTTTCAAATTCGGTTCAAAAACCCAGAAGGGTCTCATAGTGTTCTATGATCAGGAAGCACGAGGTAGACATCGTGCTGGAGCGCGACGATGGCATGATCGAGGGGATTGAACTTAGCGCGGCGACGACGGTGAAATCCGGCCATTTTGTTCGGCTGCGCAAATTGGCCGAGGCCTGCAAGGACCGGTTTGCCTTTGGCGTCGTGCTGTATGACACCACCGATCTCGGGCCCTTCGGTGACAAGTTGGCTGCGGTGCCCTTGTCCTCTTTACGGGGGTGAACATCATGGGCCAACCCATAAGACCATCCCACGGGAGAAGCGGCTCGCCAATCGAGCCCGCTTTGGGATGGAGTTATCTGTCGCGCGAAGCACTGGCGCGCGCCAAGGCGCAAATGGACGAAGAATCCATGGGCGTGCGCGACGAGATCGGTTTCCTAACGATCCATCAGCGTTATGCTGACCGCTTCTTTCCCGGCACATCGGTGCTGCACACCCGCGCTCGCTACGCAGTCTTTGTGCCCTGGCTGTTCGAGGATCTTGCAGGGCTGACCGGAGCGGCCGCAGTGCGTGCGCTCCGAGAACGCGAAAGAGAACTCGCCGGCCGACTTAAGGACGCGGGCGAATCCCAGGTGATCGGCAGCCGCGTCTACCCCAAGCCGTCGAGCCAGCCTCCATCCACGGTGTATTGGAATGCTCTCGCGATCTGGGGAATATTGCGCTTGCGTCTGGATGGACGGACAATTCCTCGCGCGCAGGCGCACCGCTTGCTGAAGGGCGGGGGCGAAGCCTCCGATGACGATGGTCAGCCGCTACTCAGTTTCGACCCGCCATTCGTGCCGCTCCCCGATCGGCCGGACAGCTGGCGCGGCGGCCCCATCACCCTTCGGCTGACCACTGCGGAAGCGGCGTTTCTGCGCGAGCGGCTTGCGCGTTTGCGCCCCGTGGGTCGCCATGAGCTGTCGCTGCTCGCCCGATTGGTTCGGACTAAGGCCGCCGCGCCGTCCGGGATGTGGTCCGCCGAGGCCCGCGCCGTCGCCGGCGCCGACCAAGCCTCGCTTGTTCGCGCGCAGCAGGCGGCCAGCCTCGCGGGCGTGGGCCGCGCCGTCTATGACGCGCTTCTGGAGCGTATCGTCCAGGTCGCCGACAAACGGGAGACGTCGACGCGGCATCGCGAGCACTTGGCCGTCGTTGTCGAAGAACACGGTCCCGTCGCAGCCAAGCTCGACGTCGATGCGCTCGAGGCGGACGTTGGCGTGCTGCCGCCGAAACTGCGTATTGTCTTGACGGCCACCAAAGACTGGATGGTGTCGAAGTCGGGGGATCCTGCCCCGCTCTTCGACATCTATGCTGCGGCCGAAGCCCGCAAAGGGCCTCGCGCCCGGCTTGCGCTAACGCCGAACGGACGCGCACGGCGCCTTGAATGGTCGAGCGACGAACATGGTCTCGCGGGGCCGCTCCACTATCGATGGGAGCAGGTCAGCACGCTCCTCAATGATCTGGCAGACTCCGAATGAGCGGATCAATCGATAGTTGGCCGGCGCTCTCGTTCCTCGAGGGCCTGCGTCCGGGGCCCGACGAGAACGTCGAGCTGGCTTTGCTCGCGTCCTATTCGGCGGATCTGGGGTCAATCGGTGCGACCTTGCTCGCCCTTGCGGGCAAGGACACCGACGCCGGCCGCGGCAGTCCGTCCGATTTCGCCGATGCGGTCGAGCGGCTGCGCGGGAAGGTGCGCATTGTTATCCAGCGCGGTCGCCTCGCAAAAATGCGTCGGACACCGCGCATCGCGGCGGTGCTAGACCAGTTCGTACGCGAAGTCGATTTCGACGAGGCAACGCATAGCTGGCACCCTAAGGCAGCGCTGGTTCGGACGCTCGGCGAAGATGGCGAGATCGGCTGGCGGCTCTGGATTGGAAGCCGGAATCTCACCGAATGCGTGAATCGCGACATCGGACTCCTGCTCGTTTCTGGTGTGAAAGGCGGCGCTCCGATCCCCGGCGTGGACGAGCTGGCGCGAGCGCTGGCTGACAGGGCCGCGCTCAAAGGTCTGCGCGCAGCCTCCCTTGCGGCGACGATCGCGAAGGTGGCCTGGCGGCCACCAGCAGGTGTGCGCGTCGAGCGGATTCTCTGGTCGGCCGGATCGGGCGACCAGCACATTCCCTATCCGCCGGCGGGAACGGATGAAGTCGTGGTTGTGAGCCCCTTTGTCGACACGAGCTTTCTGTCCCGACAAATACCGAAGGGTGCGAAACCAGCACGGTGCGTGCTGCTGACGACGATGCGCGAGATCGAGCGGATAGGCCCGACGTTGGGGGCGTTCGACGATCTGCTCGCGCTGGACGCGCCTGATTATCCCATCGGCGATCCTGAACCTGATCCGCAGCCCTCGGCACCGGACGCCAATGTCGGATCGGACGGAGATGAGGAAGAAGAGGTAGGCCGCGGTCTTCATGCCAAGCTGCTGTTCATGCGGTCCGGGCGCAAGCGGACGCTATGGCTGGGAAGCGCGAACGCCACCATGCGCGCCTGGACCGGACGCAACGCCGAGGTGACGGCTGAGTTGCTCGTCACCGAGCTGATCGAGAAAGGGCTGAAGGCGCTTCTCGGTTCGGCCCGGCTTGTTGAGGCACCCAGCATGGAATATTCGCCGGATACGGCTGCCCTGGAAGAGGAGGCGCTCGAACGGGCGCGTACTCAGGTGGCGGCGCGATGGGCGGCGGTGCTGAGCGTCGACGACGAGGGGGTGCGACTCACCCATCGCTCCGATCTCTATCCTGGCGGGCCGCATCCCGATGAGTTTGATATCTTGCTGGAAGTGGGCGCGCTTCACGGCGAGTCCGTAGCGTGGCCCGCACAGCAAGTCGTGGTGCATCTCGGACCGGTCGTCCCTGCGGAGCGAAGTGAGTTCGTGCGCTTGCGGGTCAGCCGTGGAGATAAAGGCCTTTCATGGCTGCAACGGGCTCCGGCGGAGCCGCCTTTCGGGGAGGATCGCGATCGTGCGGCGTTCGTCCGCTTTCTTGGCGCCAGAGGTTTCCTCCTCTGGGTGGCCGGATTGCTGGCGGATGACGGGCGCCAGGGCGAAGGCGACTGGACAAGCGATGATTTGCAGTCGCGAGTAAGTCTGGGAGAGAACCCAACATTCGATTCGTCGCTGCCGACCCTTGAGGAGATGTTGGCGGCATGGGCTCGTGACCCAGACAAATTCCGTGAGATCGAGCGAAGGGTCTCGCGGTATTTACCGGCTGTACTGGACCAGGCCGATCGGGAGGAACCGCAGACTGCAGCGATGCTGAAACGCTTTGATGTTCTGTGGGGCAAGCTCCGGAGCGGGCTCGGCACCTCAGAGATCAAGGGCAAACGTCGGTGAGCGCGCCGAAACCGTTCCAAGAAGCCGCCGTCAATGCGGCGCTCGCGGCCTTCGCCGAGCTGCAGGGTCGCCGACGATTTCTGGTCGCCGATGAAGTTGGTCTTGGGAAGACGATCGTTGCGAGGGAACTGGCGCGCCGTATGTCCGATGACGGTCGCCGGCCTTTCGTAATCTACTACATCGCCAACGGTCATGCGGTCTCGCACCAGAACAAGGGCCGCGTCGTCGGTTTTCTTGGCGATCAGCAACGCAAGGCCGCGACTGCCACACCGGATCGACTTTCATTAATTGCGGTCTCGAAGCGGCCGAACAATCCAGTTCTAATCTATGCGCTGACACCTGGGACATCCTTTCCCGGCACGCGCGCACGTCTCTCAGGAGGGCGTAAGGAAGAGCGAGCGTTCCTGAAGGTGTTGCTCGAACGGACCTATCCCACCTTCGCCCGCGACGTTGATCCTGACCTATTGCGGCTCAGCGCGCGCGGTTCGTGGGATTGGGCCGTGGCGGACGCAGAGGCAAAGCTCACCCCCATGCCACCTCATTTGCATCAGCGGTTCCGCGAAGCGTTGGTCGCCGAATTTGGAGAGCCGGTCCGCGCGATGCTTGATCTGGCGGTGCAGGGTGACGCAGAGAGAAAGATTAAGCCCCTTAAGCCGTCCACCTTCGTCGGGCGCCTTCGTCGCGCCCTGGCGCTGGCGACGCTGCGCCACCAGCCGCCCGATCTGGTCATCTTGGATGAGTTTCAGCGCTACCGACAGATTCTCGATGAGAAGGACACAGATCCACTTCTCAAGGCGCTTTTGGAACCCGAGGGCTCGGTGGTTCCGCCATCGATCCTTCTTCTCAGCGCAACACCGTATCGGCTTCTGACCACGCACTGGGAGGAGGCGCGTGGCGTGCTCGCTCACGCGCAACTGCTAGAACTGATCGAGTTTCTTGCCGGTCCCGCTGTTCGCGAGCGTGCGAAGGCGCTCTTTTCCGACTTTGGCGACAAGCTTCGTGACATAGCGGCCCAGGCCGATGCGAGCCACCCGGAGTTGAAGGTCGACGTTGCCGAAGCCGCCAGGCTCAGAGACGAGCTTCGCGGCCTGCTGACGCCGGTGATCTCGCGTACGGAGCGAGATAGCGTGGCTTCGGCCGATCCGCTAGCGGGAACGCAATTCCTTGATGCAGATCCGTCGCCCGAGGATTTTCAAGTCTATCGGCACCTCGTGAATAGTTTTGCTGAGCAAATGCGCTATGAGGCGCTTCCGTACTGGTCCTCGGTTCCGCTGCCGGCCCAGCCCTCCGTGCCAATGATGATGAGACATCTACCCCCCGGGAGTTTAGACCCTGAGGTGCTGGAGGATCGTCTTTCTCATGCCCATGCTCGACACAGAAACCTATGCCGGG